>JAYWMP010000169.1:0-1629 GCA_035873255.1 Nitrospirota bacterium | reverse complement strand
TATCAGGCCCGGCTTTTATTGTCAATAGAAATTTTTAGAATTCCCCCCTGGTTCAGAAATGAAATATTTTTTCTGTTCGGAATTTCACTGATCGATCAGTTTGAATCTTCTTGGCCTTAACCTTGGCATAAACGCACTCATATTTAGTGTCTGTCCATAAACTCAGCCTCTTTATCTGTCATTCCGGCAGTCCTTAAGCCGGTCGACGCGACTCGCGCGAGGACTTACATCGAGAATCCAGTGTTTTCAATGCCTTCTGGATGCCCGAGACCCCCGATCGGAGTCGAGGGCAGGCTTCGGGCATGACAAAAATTTAAAATGGCAATTTATAAACAGACTCTATTTGGTCCTTCAGTTCTTATCTCAGCTTCTGGTGCGATCAACATGAAGACGCCGGTTGAATCCGTTAACCCCTTTCTACGGCAAGTCAGAGCCTTCTTCTGAAGATAGCGAAGAACTTTTCCCTGATCTTTTCGAAGAGCGGCCTCTGTAGCCATTTTTCGATGGTTATCTTTTCCGATATCTCCAGGTCTTCATAGAAGATTTCCGACATCTTCCCGCCAAAGGATTCGTCTATTATCCCGACATTGCCTTCGTCGTTTCTCCGGAGCGACTGAAAATCCAGGTTCGCGGAACCGATTATGCCCCATATCCCGTCGAAGACGGATGTCTTTGCGTGGAGTATCTCTCCATGGTAATTATATATTTCAACACCGGCCATCAGCAGTTTCGTGAAAAATGCCCTTCCCGCGTAATGTGCGGCCGTGATATCGGACTTTCCGGGCAAAAGCAACTTTACGGCCACTCCTCTCTGTACCGCATCCGCGAGTATCTGCATCATCCTTCTGCTCGGGGTAAAATAGGCTGTTGTCAGATATATGCTCTTTTTAGCGTGATTAATGCTGTAGTAGAGCAGTTTCCTCATATTTCGCCTTCCCTTGGCGGAACTCGCAAAGATCGGGAGCACCGGGATACCGTCTTTTAGCGGTTTTACATCTTTATCGAAATGTATCGGTGCGCCTTTCCAGATTCCCCAGCTCTTGCTGAAAGTCTCAAAGAGCGTTTTGGCGATCGGCCCCTCAAGGAATATGCCTGTATCCCTCCATCCCCTTTTTTTATTGTGGATTCTATGGTAGCCCCTGTATTCGTTTGCGATGTTCAGCCCGCCGGTGAATGCCCTGGTCCCGTCGATTATAATGAGCTTTTTGTGGTCCCTGCGGACATAATGAAACGGCGCGGTCCACTTAAAGGGATAGGACGCTCTTATCTGCACTCCCGATTCCCTGAGGCTTCTCCAGAATTTCAGAGAGGTGCCGAATGACCCGAAATGGTCATAGAGGATATATACGCTGACGCCTTCGGATGCCTTCCGTTTCAGGATTTCAGCTAACTCCGTCCCTGTTTCGTCGTTTCTGAATATATAAAATTCAAGGCATATCAACTCCGACGCTTTTTTAACAGATTCGAATATGTTCAGGAACAGTTCCTTGTCTTTCCACGAAATCGTGACTTTATTCCCGTCCGTGAACGGCGTTCCATATATCTTCTGAATATTTTTTCTTGAGAAAAAAGTGTCTGAGTCAGAGGTATTCATATTAATAAATATTGCCTAAATAGAATTTTCTGTCA
>JAYWMP010000126.1:0-2390 GCA_035873255.1 Nitrospirota bacterium | reverse complement strand
ATGGAGAGTATTTTATCTTTTATGTTGTCAGCTTCCAGGATCTCCTTCCTGAAAGTATAAATCTCCTTCCGCTGCTTGTTCATTACATCATCATATTCAATCAGGTGCTTTCTTAGGTCATAGTTCTGCTCTTCGACCTTTTTCTGGGCGTTTTCGATCGCCCTGGAAACCATTCTGTTCTCTATCGGGATGTCTTCATCCATGCCGAGTTTTCCCATCAGTCCGGATATTTTGTCCGAGCCGAAAATTCTCATTAAATCGTCTTCGAGAGAAAGATAAAAACGGGATTCTCCGGGGTCACCCTGTCTGCCCGAACGTCCCCGAAGCTGATTGTCTATCCTGCGGGCCTCGTGTCTCTCCGTGCCCAATATAAAAAGCCCGCCCGATGATAATACTTTTTCCTTATCGGCCCTGCATTTTTTTTCGGCTTCCTCAAGCGCTTTTTCCCAATCCTCACTGGAATAATCCTGTCGATTTTTCAGTAATTCATTTGCTATTCCCGTGGGATTTCCTCCAAGAATTATATCCGTTCCACGACCCGCCATATTGGTTGCGATAGTGACGGAATTGCTCCTGCCCGCCTGGGATATTATTTCAGCTTCTTTTTCATGGTATTTTGCGTTTAGAACGCAATGTTGTATGCCCTTTTTCTTTAAAAGGCTGCTGAGAGTCTCTGATTTTTCTATTGAGATTGTGCCAACCAGTACGGGCTGTCCCTTCTTGTGGAGTTTCTCGATTTCCTGCACCACGGCGCTGAATTTCCCCTTTTCTGTTTTATATATCAGGTCCGGGTTGTCTACCCTGATCATAGGCTGGTTTGTTGGGATGACGAGCACATCAAGTGCGTATATCTTTGCGAATTCTCCAGCTTCGGTTTCAGCGGTTCCCGTCATGCCGGCCAGTTTGTCATACATCCTGAAATAGTTCTGGAAAGTTATGGTGGCCAGCGTCTGGTTCTCTTTCGCGATTTTCACTCCTTCCTTGGCTTCGACTGCCTGGTGCAGTCCGTCCGACCAGCGTCTTCCCGGCATGAGCCTCCCCGTGAATTCATCCACGATCAGTATTTCTCCGTCTTTTATAACGTAATCAACGTCTCTTTTGAAGAGGTGATGGGCCTTTAATCCCTGCAGTAGATGATGTACGAGTTCAATATTCGCCGGGTCATAGAGGTTGCCGACTCCCAGGACCTGTTCAGCTTTCGTGTTGCCTTCCTCGGTCAGTATGACTGTTCGGGCTTTTTCATCTACCGTATAGTCAGTCTCTTTCTGGAGTTTTGGAATGATCTTGTCGATTTTATAATACTTGTCCGTGGATTCTTCCGATGGTCCTGATATTATCAACGGCGTGCGCGCCTCGTCTATCAGTATACTGTCCACTTCATCGACGATCGCATAACGCAGCTCCCTCTGTGCATACTCGGAGATCTCATACTTCATATTGTCCCTGAGGTAATCGAACCCGAATTCATTGTTTGTGCCGTATGTGATATCAGAATTATAGGCGGCCTTTCTCTGTTCATCCGTAAGACCGTGCAGAATAACTCCCACGCTGAGGCCCAGGAAGTTATATACCTGCCCCATCCATTTGGCGTCCCTGCTTGCCAGATAATCATTAACGGTGACTACATGAACGCCCCTTCCTTCAAGCGCGTTCAGATATACCGGCAGCGTGGCTACAAGGGTCTTGCCCTCACCTGTCTTCATCTCCGCTATTCTTCCTTCGTGAAGTACCAGCCCACCGAGGAGCTGAACGTCAAAATGTCTCATTTTAAGAATGCGTTTTGACGCTTCTCTTATGACCGCAAAGGCCTCTGGAAGGATTTCATCAAGGGTCTCTCCCGCTTCAAGCCGTTTTTTGAATTCCGGGGTTTTGTCCCTGAGTTGTATGTCCGTCATGCCGGACATTTGAGACTCTAACAGGTTAATCCGCTCGACGGTCGGCATAAGCCTCTTAATTTCACGGTCGTTTTTTGTTCCAATAAGTTTTTTTAATAAACCAATCATATCTAAATATTAAATTAATATCCTTAATTATTTCAAGAAAACAATTTCAGGACGGAGGGTTTAAACAGACGATTAATAATAGCTGTCCGGGATTATGCGGGATTCAGGTGCTGTTTAGTTTTTTGTCGGAAATTGGAGATTTGAAATTTCGGGCTCTCCATGTGATAATAGGTCGGTAGGGTCTTCGGGTAACGGGGCTTAAATATGTTCATAGAGCCATCATGTCCGCACCGTAGGATCTTTATTTCGGAGAATTGCCACTGATATAAGAACGGCTAAGATGGTTTTATGTGAAAGCAGGCTATATTGAATAAAACTGTACAGGATTTTCGGTTGGGCATATTGAGATGACGAATCGGTTCTACTCGTCAATGCTTTTTTTTCTCC
>JAYWMP010000111.1:0-7067 GCA_035873255.1 Nitrospirota bacterium | reverse complement strand
ATGTATCAAAAGGTGTTTACTCCGCTAAACTGCAATTCGTATTAAGAAAGATGAATATCAACCTGAATAAAATAGGCATCAGGTTTTTTTCGATGAGGTTCCCGACAAAAGAATCCAGGGACCGGCTGCTGAAGTTTGGGTTGAGAAAAAAGAGACCGCCTCGCCTGGGAAAAGAGGTCAGAAAAAGATTGATCAAAGGATACGCCGATGATATAAGAAAACTGTCGGAATTGACTGGCATCTCTTTTGGCGACTGGCTTGATACGCAATGAAGACACTTCTCCTCAATACCTCTGATATCAGTGGTGGCGCGGCCCGTGCCGCCTACAGGCTGCATAAAGGCCTGCAATCAGCCGGAGTTGCGTGCACTATGCTGGTTCAGGACAAAGCCGGTGACGATCCATCCGTCATTGTTCGGCGCGGGAGGCTTGCAAAGGCGACCGTTGCGTTCAGGCCTGGCCTGGATTCCCTGGCCCTGAAATTTTACAGGTCAAAAAAACCGGTCATATTTTCTCTTGCCTGTCTGCCCGATGGTATCGGCAGGGAAGTTGCTTTGCATAATCCCGATATAGTTCACCTGCACTGGATCGCCCTGGGATTTTTAAGGCTTGAGACGATCAGAAGATTCAGAAGGCCGATTGTCTGGACGCTCCATGATATGTGGGCGTTTACCGGCGGCTGTCATTACGCCGGTGAGTGCACAAAATATACCGGCTATTGCGGCAGGTGTCCACATCTCGGCTCAAATTCCGACAGGGACATCTCCCGCTGGCAGATAAAGCGTAAGCTGAAGGTCTTCGCCGATATTGACCTTACCGTTGTAGCGCCGAGCCGGTGGCTGGCGGACTGCGCGCGCGAAAGCCTGCTTTTTAAAGACAAGCGGATTGAAGTTATCCCGAACGGGCTGGATACCCGGTGTTTCAGCCCGATGGACAGGCGGACCGCCCGGAAGATTCTCTCTTTACCGCAAGATAAAAAACTAATCCTTTTTGGCGCGCAGAACAGCGTTGTTGACAGCCGCAAAGGGTTTCAGTTTTTCGGGCCGACCTTACGGAGACTTGCTGAAAACGGCTGGTCCGGCAAGGCTGAATTAGTGGTTTTTGGCTCTGAAAAGCCCACGGATTCACCTGACCTGGGGCTGAAGGCGACATATCTCGGCGCATTCCAGGATGATATAAGTCTGGCGGTTCTTTATTCGGCCGCGGATGTCTTTGTCCTGCCGTCCACACAGGACAACCTTCCGAATGTGATAATGGAGGCGTTAGCGTGTGGGACGCCTTGTGTAGCGTTCGATATCGGCGGCATGCCGGACCTGATAGAACATAAAAAAAATGGCTGGTTAGCCGAACCTTTCGGAGCAGGGGGCCTGGCCGATGGAATCGAATGGGTGCTTGGAGATGAAGAGAGGAATAAAGAATTATCAGTCCGGGCCAGACGGAAAGTTGAAGAGGAGTTTGATCTTAATCTTGCCGCCCGGAAATATATGGATTTGTTTACCGGGATACTGAGCGGCTGAAGCGCCGCCGTGGGTCCGCTGGTCCCGAATCCTTTCGGTGTTAGATAGAGTCTGTGAATAAATGTCTTTTTGTCGTCTTGCCGGACTTGATCCGGCATCCAGGAAGCATTGAAAACACTGGATTCTCGATGTAAGTCTTCGCGCGAGTCGCTTCGACCCGCTCAAAGGACCACGGGAATGACGGAGGTATGGACCACGCCTGTTTGGCAGGCTTCGGGCATGACAAAAAATAGTATACTCAGGAGTCAACTTGCAGTGAATTTTAAAAGTCACGCTATTTTTTGTTCATATGTGCTTCTATCCTGCATTTGCAGGTCTCTTTCGGCAATATTTATACAACTGTAAGGTTAACCGTAATTCATTAATAAGAACGCGGTAGTCAGCTGATAAGTTTCAGTCCGACGCATGACCAGTATAGCACGGGGCCTGCAAAGGTCACGCCGTCAAGCTTGTCAAGGATTCCGCCGTGTCCGGGCAGAAGATTGCCTGAATCCTTGACCCCTGCATCGCGCTTGAACATGGATTCGACCAGGTCGCCGATGACGGTAGCTGACCCGACTGCCGCGCCTATAAGGACTGCCTGCTGAATTGTGATCTGCTGCATCAGCACCGCTTTTATTAATCCTGCTCCGAGAATACCACCGATGACAGACCCGACCGCTCCCGCGACTGTTTTATTAGGACTCATTTCTTCGTACAGTTTTCTTTTGCCGATGCCCTTGCCGACATAATAGGCCATACTGTCGGCGGCCCATACAGAGGCGTAAAGCAAAATTATCCATGCCGGTTCAGCTTTCATCAGGCTTATCTGGAAGGTGAGAAGCCCCGGGACATATAACAGACCCAGGACCGAAGTCGAGCTGTCTGAAATGGAAGATCGCGCGTCCCTTTTTATAAAAAGCCTGAGGCCGGTGGTAGTCAGCACCGCCAGCAGCAGGATGTTCAGAAAGCGCCCCTCCGCCGTAAAAAAGACGAACATCAGAACGGCCCCCCACAAAATACCCGAATATTTCATCGGCCCCTTAATTTTGCACATCGTATAGAATTCAGCAAGGCCGATGGTCGAAAAAAAGGTGATTAAAAGCAGAAAATATTCAGGAGGAAGATACATAATGTACAGGTATAAAAGCGGAACGAATATTATGGAGATAATAAGGCGCTTAAAATGCATTCGATCTTGCGGAAATACTACCGAAGCGGCGTTCCCTGCCCTGAAAATCCTGAATAGCGGCTATAAATTCTTCCCTGTCAAAGTCGGGCCATAACGTATCCGTAAAAAAGAGCTCGGCATACGCGCTCTGCCAGAGCAGAAAATTGCTGAGACGCCTTTCTCCACTCGTTCTTATAATGAGGTCTGGAGATGGCAGCCCGGCGGTATCAAGCTGGGCGTTGAAGAAGTCTTCTGTTATCTCTTCCGCCCTTTTTCCTGAATTCATTGTCTTCTTTACCGCCCTGATAATCTCGTTTGTGCCGCTGTAACTGAGCGCGGCCACAAGCGTCATCCCGTCGTTGGAGGCGGTTTTTTCCTCTGTCTCTCTAATAATCGTCTGTATGTTTTTCGGGAGACGCCATGTCTCGCCAATTGTCTTGAATACAATGCCTTTTTTGATCAGCGCCGAGAGTTCATTCTTCAGATAGAACTCGACAAGCTTCATTAACATCGAGACTTCCGTCTGGGGCCGTTGCCAGTTTTCCGTTGAAAAGGCATAGAGTGTTATGCATTTTATTCCCAGTTCCATGGCGACGCCGGCTATCTCTTTTGCACGTTCGGTGCCTCTTCTGTGTCCTTCTATCCTTGGAAGTCCTCTCAGCTCGGCCCATCTTCCGTTCCCATCCATGATGATACCCACATGAGATGGTATCCTGCCTGACAAAATCACTCTATCCACCTCCCCTCACAATGAATATATTAACAGCATTTTTCCAAGAGGATTTTCACCTTTGAGGATGTTTTTAAACTTTATACCCAGAAGCGGGCTGGTCAGAACAATTAATCTGTTTCCGGAAACCTCATAGTCCAGCACCGACCCTGTTATATTGTCTATCAGAACGCCTTCCTCCATCGACAGGCCGTTCCACCGGTAGTACCTGATTTTTGAGCTTTTGTATCCGATTCCCCTCGCCATCTTAACGAAAGGGACCCTTTCAACGGCCAGTATGTCCCTGTTTATCGGGACAAGCCTGTCTTTTACCGACCACTCACTCCCACTCAGGTAACTCACCTCGGACTTTATTTTGAAAGTACTGGTGAATCCTCCCGTCTTCGAGCTGCTCCTCCATGTCTTAATCCCATCCTGATAGAGGTTTAGGTATCCGCTTTCGTCGTAGGCCAGTATAAGCCGGGCGTCTCCGGAGCCGGGTATAAAAGCAAAATCATATATGTTAATCCCGGCGGGCAGGTCGATCTTTTCGCCTGTCCTGTAAGTTCCGTCCCATGTCATGGCGAAGACATCCCCCGAGAATCCCCTGCTGTTTGAATAAGATTGCGCCAGAAGTACCGGACCCATGGCGCGGAGAAAGTATCCGCCTTCCCAGAGTTTTCTGAATTCCGTACCTGAAAGCTCGTATATTGCTGATATAACCCCATTATGTCTTATGGAAGTAACGATCAGCTCGTCACGACCGTTTTTGTTCAGGTCGATTGAGTCGATCCATACATTGTCATCCTTGAGAGAACCCTTTACTTCCCACAGGAATTGAAGGTCCGCTGAAGGCGAGTATATGCTGATATCTTTCCTGGTGGCGAGGACGATCTCCTCTTTTCCGTCACCGTCAAAGTCGCCGGTTGATACGAGTTTTGCTCCAAGCGGAAGGTCGTAGACAAGAATCGCCTCTTTACCACTGGGAGTAAAAAATTCTTCGCCGATGTTCAGCCCCTTCGAGTATGACGCATCGATCTCTGCTTCAGCTTCAAAAAACTTTGAGCCGTCCGCGACCCAGAACAGCTGTTCCCTTATAACAGCCCCTTTACCGGATTTTTCGGCCGTCAACAGCAGTGCGGCCTCAGCGCCGAGTTTTTTCGCCTCTTCCAGCATTACAGCCGGATCGCCGGTTTCGAGACTGGTGTCTATCATCTCCATCCTGCCGGTTTCCTTCAGTGTCCTGTAATATTCATCCGCCAGCCGCCAGTCCGTGTTTTTGTCCTGGCAGAAGAGCAGCTTTACCTTCGTGCCGGATATCCGTATCCTGTCGCCTTTTTCCGCCCCGCCTTCGACGATGATTCCGGTAAAAGAGTCCGGCAGTACGTCAGTAACTTCCACTTTTCCGACGGTCGATTCGATCCTGCCCAAAGGCTCTTTTGTCACTGGATGTATGAATTCCGCGCCCTCCCTCATCACCTTCAGTCTCATGCCGGGCTTGACCGGATATTTTTCTTCCGCCCTCATGATAACCCTGTCGCCTTCCACTTGCGTGATGGTTCCTGTCAAGGGTTCAAAATATGATAAAGTTTCGTTCTTAAACTTTGTGATCGGGTCTTCCCCACCCCGTGCGACAGGGACCAGGGTAAAGAAAAGGATTATCAGTAACGCTGTACGTTTCATCTATTGTTTCCCCCAAAATTCAGACTGAACCCCAGCTCTTTTTTGCCGGTTCTCCCCTCCTGGGTTTCAGGGGCGGGCAGGTTTAAACTGGTTAAAAACAGAAACGCCGTTCCCTGGTAAAGCCTCTCCACTCCCTGTTCGGAGAGTGAGATGGTTTCAACGGGGTAGTGCCACATGTCAACTGCTTCGTCAAACCTGAAATTCAGTATCAGGTTTAAAAACTTGTCCTCAATACTGAATTCCATTATCTTTTCATGAGTGGCCATGCTTCTGATCTGCGATGTCCAGTCTCCGGTTGTGATCGTGGCGTATGGGGATCCGAGCAGGGATATGTTCATCTCCATGGCGAACAGTCCGGAAAAAGCCCCTTCCAGCAGATAGTCCACCCTGATTCCGGACGGTTCAATCTCTAATGATTTCTCCAGCCTGAAGCTGTTCCCCTGTACAAGGCCTTCTCTTGATAGTGACAGTATGATGTTTTTACCCTTACTGGAGTGATCCATGGAATAAACTCCATCAATAAAGTCCCCGAGATCTTCATATTTAGACGCCCTTACATCTTCCAGGCTGGTTTCCCCGGGCAGAAAGCGGTCCAGAAGCGAAGACCTCCTGTATTCATCATAAATAAGGTAGTTCGCAAGGCCTTCTTCCTTGACCGATAACTGATCGTGTATGGTTTTAGTTGCATCGGGATCCTGGTTGTTCACCTTTGTCAGCTTTGAATGATATGCCTCGGGTCTCCTCGAAAGTATATCGAATATGTTTACCGATTGCCTGTATAAGGAAAGTTCCGTCAGGCTGCCGCCTTTTTCGGATACTGCAAGTGCAATATTTTTTGTGTTGATTATGATATCTTCAAACCCGTCGCAGTCAAAATCAAAACGTTTGATCTCCGGCTTTTCCTTCAGAATTTCATTGGCCAATGCTTCGGCATTAATCAGGTGCCTGTAAAGCGCCGACCTCAGATGAGGAAGATAAAGGCCACCGAAGACACCATGCCAGTACGCGTCGTTGCACTGCCCTTTCCATATCTCGATCTGTGCCTCGCGGCCTTTTTTGCTGTTTATAACACAGGCTTCCTGTACCTTCCGGCTTATCATACACATCCTTTTATGTAAATGGTTTGATTCAGGATATTTCACCATGAATGACCGCCATATGCCCCCTCTCAGGAGATGTTTTGATTTTTCACCGACCAGTTTTCCCAGCTCTTCAAGCACGTATTCATATTCGAGGCTAACCTCGGACGGAAGCGCCCATTCGCCCATTTCCCTGTAGGATGCAGTGGGAAGATATACCCTGCCCAGTGACTGAAATTTCGAGCTGTATTCGCTGAATGTAGTGGTTTCGAGCCAGTCGGAATTATTTTCGAGCGCGGTCAGAAAGTTATCAAGCCATCCGTCTTCATAGCAATGCTTGTAAGTATTGGGCCAGACCCCGAACTTCTCCCCGTCATCGGCGAAAGTGAGCAGGGGGTTCCCGCCTCTCATATGAATTTCCCTGAAATAAGAGATGGTGTCCTCAACGCTCCTGAACGGGATGTAATATCGCAGTTTTTCGCTGCCCGGAAATACGCTGATTTTATAACCTTCGTCTTCCGTAATATAGTAGCCGAGAAGGTCCCCTTCCTCGAGACCGGTCATCTTGAAGTGGTAGTCATCCACCGGCAGGTATTCCACGCCCGCCTTCGAGATGCATTTAGGCATCTGCGGTTCCCAGACCCTTTCGGCAAGCCACATGCCCTTAGGCGTATAGCCGAAATTCTTCTTTATGTATTGTGAAAACTCCTCTATCTGCAACTGCCTGTCTTTTTCGGGCAATACCGGTATGATCGGCTCATAAAATCCGCCGGACAGTAGTTCCACCCTGCCGTTCGACACAAGATTTTTTATAATATCGATCGCCTCGGGATGTCTTTTCCCTATCCATGATAGGAGATTGCCTGAATAATGAAGAACAACCTTGAGGTTGGGATGTCTGAGCAGTGTCTCCAGAAACGGTAGATACGA
>JAYWMP010000103.1:0-2338 GCA_035873255.1 Nitrospirota bacterium | reverse complement strand
CGGAGAGAGAACATAAAGGAGAGAATATGGCAACAGTAAAAGTAGCGGACACAATAAGGATACATTATGTCGGAAAGCTGGATGACGGGACGGTGTTTGATTCCACGGAAGGCGGCGCTTCACTTGAGTTTAAGGTTGGCGAAGGTGAGTTTTTAAAGGCCCTTGAGGAGGGTGTTATTGATATGAGCCCCGGTGAATCAAAGACGATTAAGATAGCCGATGCGTACGGTCCCCGCAATGAAGAGATGATTTTTGAGTTTGACAGGAAAAAGTGGCCTGAAAACTTTAATCCCGCGATAGGCGACCGGCTGCAGATGAACCGGGCCGATGGTAAGCCGGTGATGGTGACGGTGGTCGAAATAAAAGAGAATTCGTATCTGCTTGATTGCAACCACCCACTTGCAGGGAAGAACCTGACATTCGAAGTCAGACTGGAAGAGATCTGCTGAGATGCGACAGTTTTTTCCTGTCAGGACTCTGGATACATGAGTTCAGCTTGTTATAAGTTGAGGTGGATTCCTTCCTGCTGATTTGGGATGCGCGGGTGTTGTTGACCCGCGTTATTCACGAATCAGCCTTGCTTAAACCCGTTTTTTTTGGCTTTTCAGAGAAACTCATGGGTAGTTCACTCTTAATCCCCTTCTCCAATTAGTTCGCCACTCCAGTATTACCTTCTCCATACAATTCCCTGAAGAACCGTTTTTTAAATAATTCTTCAAACTTTTGCGTTTTTTGTTTATAATTCATTCAGAGTGAAGAGAATAATCGTCATATTTGTCTGTTTTTTTATAATGTATGGCTGCGCGATAAAACCTGTCACGGGCGAAAGGGAGTTAATGCTTGTTTCGGAAGAGCAGGAGCTGCGGATCGGCGGACAGGCGGCCCCTTCTCTGAACTGGAGTTTTGGAGGTGAATACAGGGACGCGGAACTCGAAGATTACCTCGGCGGGATAGTTAACCGTATCTGGAGCATTTCCGAAAGACCGCATCTGCCTGTATCTTTCCATATACAGAACACATCCATGCCAAACGCCTTTGCCCTGCCCGGATATGTGGCGATAACAAGGGGTCTGCTGGCTGAACTTGATAATGAGGCCCAGTTTGCGGCGATTATAGGGCATGAGGTCGGACACGTAATGGCAAAGCACTCCGCCGGCAGTATATCCCTCGGCATACTTCAGCAGGCCGGTCTGGGCATGGGCGGGGTGGGGCTTTCCTACGACAGGGACGCTGACGCGCTGATGGCCCTTGGGTCGGTCGGTTCTTCACGCCTTTTACTCAGATATACCCGCTCACAGGAGCTTGAAGCGGACAGGCTCGGAGTTATATATTCCGCGAAGTTGGGGTATGAGCCTTATGAAGCCGTAACCGCGTGGCGGAGACTTGAGATTGCCGTTGGCCGGTATCTGAAGCGTGCAGGAAAAGGCTCGCGGGACGGCGGATTCCTGCGTGATATTTTCTCTACACATTTGGTAGGGGAAGAAAGGGATGAATCAATAATGAGCATGATTGATGAACTGCCTCCATACCTGTTGCACGGTGATGGAAAGTTTTTACCGGTTTTCCTGAGCATGACCGGCAGGTTGAGAGATGTCAACAATGCCTACCTTGCATTTGACGATGCTGAAAGGGCTTTTGGAGAAAATAAATATCAGGAAGCGGCCGAACTTCTGAATAAGGCGATAAAGATGAATCCGGAGCAGGCGCCTTTTTATTTTCTGAGGGGAAGGATCTCTTTGACAATGCAGAGTTATGATGAGGCCGATGATGATTTCAATCTGGCGCTTTCACTTGATAACGCTTACCAGCCGGCGTATTACGCGCTTGGGGTGAGTGAATATAAAAAGGACAATATCTCTTATGCCCTCGAATACCTCAAGAAAAGCCTTTCTCTCTACCCGAGGCACCCCGGTTCTTTATATCTGTCGGGACTATGTTATCACGCAATAAACAGGCCGGATGACGCGCTCGAATATTTTGTGAAGTTCACCGGCATAGTCCGGAAACACCATGATGTTTTCGGCTTAATTGGGATGAACTATGAAAAAACCGGCAGAATAAGTCAGGCCGTTAAGGCCTACAACGCCCAGATAAAAGTGGAGCCGAACAACCGAATGGGGCTTTATGCCAGACAGAGACTTTCAGTGCTCAGAGGGTATCGGCAATAAGTTTTGGCTGATATTTCATGATATTACAGGGTAGGGGGCGTTATCGACCGGCTAAGTTACACGCTGAAATTTTTGTTTATGTTTTATTTGTTAAATATGTTAATCTTTATTAAAGATGTTGCGAATTTATTTAGTGAAAAATATACCGGTTTCGGGTATACTATAAAGTT
>JAYWMP010000096.1:0-4644 GCA_035873255.1 Nitrospirota bacterium | reverse complement strand
TACCACAGAGCAAAAAAAAATTCAATCTTTTTTATTGATAATACAGATTTTTATCCTCCAGTTTAAAAACAGAAACTGAAAGAATTACATGGAGAACAGCCGGGCGGTAGAGTATCGGAGGTCAGCAGGATTTGGATGAATTCTATTACGACGAAAGGCATGTCCAGGCATTCCGGGGCAAACACAAAAAAAGACTCGAATTTTAAATCTAATTCGGGTATGCTCTATTAAGTATAATGGGAGTGGGAATTACAGCAGTCGCAAATCATTCCCCTCCAGAACTCAGTTATTACTTCGGGAGGGGAATGACCTGCCCGGTTATATTATAAATTTGTATGATTCTCGTTATGATTTTCAGGAGGGACCATGGCTGAAAGACATACCCGGCGGCTGGTTTTAATTGTCGCCCTTGCTACATTTCTTTTTCCTGTATCCATTGCAGCGGCAGCGCCTATGAATGAAAAAAACATTCCGGGAGAGCTTTTAGAGTGGAAGTCCTGGGTCCTCCACGGAATGGATGAGAGGCTCTGCCCACCGGATTATAACGATGAAAATACCGTCCGATGTATGTGGCCGTCGAGATTAAAGCTATATTTTAATTCCTCGGGCGGCAGATTTGAACAGGAGTGGGTTGTTTTTTCCAGCAGCTGGGCGCCACTTCCGGGACGGGGAGATATATGGCCCGAAAAAGTAAAGTCGGACAATAGACGCATACCCGTAACAAACAGGAACCAGACACCGTTCATATACCTTACTCCAGGCAAACACCTTGTAAGCGGAAGATTCAAATGGACGGAGATGCCTGAAATGATCAGGATTCCTCCCGCAACCGGCATGCTCGCCCTTTCGATCAATAATAAGAATGTGGATTATCCCGTGATGGATAAAAACGGTCAGCTCTGGCTACGGAAACGCGCTTTACCCGAGAACAGGGAAGACCGTCTCTCCGTAAGAATTTTCAGGCTTATAACCGATTCCATACCCCTGAAAATGACTACCCGTCTTCAGGTTAATGTTTCGGGCCGGGGCCGGGAGATCAAGCTCGAAAAAGTCCTGATGAAAGGCAGTATCCCTATGAGCATTAAAAGCCCTCTCCCGGCGAGAATCGGGAATGCAGGCGATCTGCTTATACAGGCCCGCCCAGGGCGATGGGAGATTAATATTAGCACACGATTCGTCGGACCCATTAATAAACTGGGCCCAGCGACAGGGGCCTTCGGGCGTGAAATATGGTCATTTGATCCGCAAAACCACCTCCGTATGGTTAAGATTGAGGGAGTACCGTCCGTTGAACCCGGGCAGACCGCCATGCCCTCCGAATGGAAGCAGTATTCAGCATATATCGTTGAACCGGGGGCAACCGTCACGTTCAGGGAAATACGCAGGGGCGATCCTGATCCCGCGCCCGATCGTTTAAATCTCCACAGGAGTTGGTGGCTGGATTTTGATGGAGGGGGCTTCACAATACAGGACCACATCACCGGCACTCTGAGCAGCAGTTGGCGGCTTGACATGAATCCACCCGCCAGACTTGGCCGGGCGTCCGTCAGCGGCGCGGACAGGCTCATAACCGCCGTTGAAGACGGCAAGAAATACGGCATCGAACTCAGGCGGGGGAAGCTGAATCTTATCGCGGATTCAAGGTATGTGAAGTCAACGACCGCAATCCCGGCAGTCGGATGGGACCATGATTTTGACTCCCTGTCCGGTGTGCTAAACCTTCCTCCCGGGTGGAGGCTGATTACGGCATCCGGCGTTGACATTCTGCCCGGCACATGGGTCAAGGGCTGGACCCTTCTTGATTTTTTCCTGGTGCTGATTATTGCCGCCGCAGTGTTTAAACTCAGAAATATTAAATGGGGGATCGTTGCGCTATTGACAATGGTATTGATATTTCATGAACCCGGCGCGCCCCGAATAATATGGCTCCATATCCTCGCCGCAGCAGCGCTGGTCCGGGTACTGCCCGACGGATGGGTTAAACGTCTCGTCTACATATGGGGAGGAGGGGCCGCTATTGTTCTGCTGGTCATGGCCATCCCTTTCACGATCAATCAGATCAGGACAGGACTATTCCCGCAGCTTGAGCTTCAGAGACCGTATACAACCGGGTCGGGATTCATGCCCGACGAAAAAAAGGTCATCAGAAAAAGAGGAAAAGTGGGCATTCCACCGCAAGAACACGGTAACATCAGGAAAAGGTATAAGAGCCTGGATTCAGAGGAATACTCCCGGGTTTTGAGCGGGATTGATGCATATAGACAAAAGAAAGAGATTTTCACCGGTGATCCCAATGCGCTTATACAGACCGGGCCGGGAATCCCCACATGGACGTGGAGGGCCATTAAAATGGAATGGAACGGACCGGTAAAGAGAGACCATAAGATCAGGCTGTGGCTGCTTTCACCCTCCCTGAACCTTATTCTCGCGTTCGTCCGGGTCTTTCTGCTCGCACTTATGATCATTGGAATAATTGAGCCGCGCGCAATGTGGCGAAAGATAAGCGGCAAAATAAACAGGACCTCGGCAATTGCTATGTTAATTTTTCTATTCGCGGGCGGCATATCCACGGCAAACGCCGGGGATT
Source organism: Nitrospirota bacterium (assembly GCA_035873255.1). Classification (GTDB taxonomy): domain Bacteria; phylum Nitrospirota; class Thermodesulfovibrionia; order Thermodesulfovibrionales; family UBA6898; genus JAJRYC01. The sequence continues at coordinate 2,057 of JAYWMP010000096.1, read as the reverse complement.
CACCCTTCCCGCCTCCGGATCTGCTGAAAGAACTTCAGACCAGGCTGCTCGAAAAGCCCGACTGTTTTCCGAGCTGCGCCGATTTTCTCCGCATGGATCTAAAGGTGATGCCTGAAAGCCTGCGTATTCTCCTTGAGGTCCACTCAGCATCACCGACGGCTGTCCCCCTTCCCGGCAATTCGAGGGCGTGGTCTCCGGAAGAGGTCTACCTTGATAACAGCCCGCTCAATGAGCTGTCAAAGGACTCCTCCGGTACGCTCTGGGCGCTTGTGCCTGAAGGGATTCATAATATCATACTGATCGGGAAATCAGGGCCCGGAGATTCCGTGCAGATACCGCTGCCACTAAAGCCCCACCATGCGACTTACTCGGGAAAAGAATGGAAAGTGCAAGGGATACACAGTGACGGCAGAGTCGAAAGCGGCATTCAGATAACACGCGTCAAAAAAGAACCGGGTGAGCGTCCGCCCGCGGACAGCGGCAACCTGCCCCCTTTTCTTTATGTTGAACGTATTCTGCACCTGGGGCTTACATGGCAGGTCGAAACCACGATAATCCGCCTGACACCCGTCGGCACGCCAATAGCGGTCCAGGTGCCACTCCTGCGGGGTGAATCCGTAACCACGGAGGGAATTCTCGTTGAAGACGGAAAGGCGCTTATAAATATGGATCCTGAATCAACAGGGATATCATGGGTCTCCTCCCTGAAAACAGCTCCCGAGATTTCTCTGAAGGCGCCGAAATCTGTTCCATGGACCGAGACCTGGGTGCTTGACGCCAGCCCCATATGGCATTGCGAGCTTACGGGAATTCCGGTTATCCATCATCAGGACAAGCAGGGTGACTGGCGTCCAACGTGGAAACCATGGCCTGGTGAAAGCGTTTCAATCGGGACATCCCGCCCAAAGGCCATACCCGGACAGATGATCACGATTGATTCCGCAAAGCTGGTATTGACTCCCGGTCTGCGTTCGGACAAGGCAGTGCTTACGTTGAAGGTAAGGGCCAGCCAGGGCGGACAGCACGAGATCACACTGCCCGAAGGCGCGGACCTGCAGACGGTCCGGATCAAGGGTAAAAGCCAGCCGATCAGGCAGGACGGGCAAAAGGTTGTCATACCTCTTCAGCCCGGAAGCCAGACGATTAATATTGAGTGGATCCGTGAATCAGAATCTTCCCTGCTGATCAGGGGGCCGGATGTAAAAATCGGGGAAGAGGCGGTAAATGCACAGGTCACTTTCAATATGCCGCGAAACAGATGGATACTCTGGACTTCCGGTCCAACACTCGGCCCGGCTGTTCTGTTCTGGAGTTACATCTTTATCATTATTCTGATAGCGCTGGGGCTTGGGAGGGTGACGATTACGCCGCTCAAGACACGTCACTGGCTGCTTTTAAGCCTTGGCCTCACCCAGGTCCCGCCGCTTACGGCAATACTGATCGCCGGATGGTTCCTGGCCATGGGGGTGCGTAAAGATCATCACCCCCCGAAAAATGCTTTTCTTTACAACCTGACACAGACCGGGCTGATAATATGGACACTGGTCGCCATGTCCGGCCTGTACATGGCCATTTCCCGGGGACTGCTCGGTATTCCGGACATGCAGATCTCGGGCAATAATTCGACACAACTTTACCTGAACTGGAGCCAGGACAGGATAGGGGCCGCGATGCCCCGGCCATGGGTGCTTTCGCTTCCCAGACTGGCATACAATATTCTGATGCTTTTCTGGGCGATGTGGCTTGCCTTCCGCCTTGTCAAATGGCTCGGGTGGGCCTGGGAAAGTTTCAGCAACGGCGGTATATTGAAAAAAATAAAACTGAAGCGCGCCACTTCGGCCCAGGTGAAAAAAACCGGACAGGAAAAACAGGAGCCGCAGAAGTAAGGGGCCGCTCAAAAAGATCGCGGTAGTACTCACGAAAAAAGTTGATTTTATAAGATTATTCTCAGTGAATGGGATCGGGATTGAGTTGATTCAGGTTGTTCTGTCAAGCTTCACAAAAGCCGGTAGCTCCTGAAATAAAAGCAAGCGGTTTGAAGAAGATACTCAAATAAA
>JAYWMP010000092.1:0-3508 GCA_035873255.1 Nitrospirota bacterium | reverse complement strand
CATGGATAATAAAAGGCGACAAAAAAGATTTGCCAGGCAGTGTGAAATGGAATTTATATCCAATAATATAATTTTCAGGGGATTATCCAGCGATTTTTCTTTGGTCGGGCTTTATATAGTAACGGACCATCCCTGTTTTCCCGATACAACACTTGATATTACAATTCATCTCCCGGACGGCCTGGATTCAAAGATCAGGGGAACGGTCAGAAGGACTTTAACGTCAGCTTCCGGAAACATGAGGGAAGAGACGATGAGCGCCCAAAAAATAGGGATGGGAATCGAGATAATAGAAAAGGACACTAATTATCTGCACCTGATCAGGTCATTGCTCTCTGACGCCGGGGACAAAAGGGCGGCATTGAATATATGAGAGAATTCTCGGTCTATCAGGATGATGACGGACACTGGATCGCTGAATGCGGGGAGTTGCCCGGCTACAGGGCCAGGGGTGGAACGCGGGAAGAAGCCCTTGAGAAAATCAAGGCGGCGCTACTCACATATTTCCCGTGCAGATGTGAAGATTAACAACTCTGGTTGTGACGTATTTATCAGCGGGTTAAGCTGGCGCTTCAGCCTTCAGGATTCGCTCTATGCCTGAAAAGTCTTTTATTAACGTTATGTTTTTAAAACCGGATTTTTCGGCGATGACGGCTATGTCCCCTGCCTGATCATATCCGGCTTCGAGCAGGATCTTACCGCCTTTGCTTAAATGACTTCGGGCTCCCAACAAGATTTTCCTGTAGAAATCCAGACCGTCCATGCCACCGTCAAGCGCTTCCAATGGTTCCCATTCCCTGACCTCTCTCTGGAGCGTACCAATCTCGGAGGTTCTTATATATGGAGGATTCGAGACGATTAAGTCGAACACCGGCATTGTCGTCACCGGCCCGAACAATGATCCCTCCAGAAATATAACGTTACTGATTTTGTTGAAAGCGGCGTTGGTCTCAGCGTATTTGACAGCGGTCCCGGAAATGTCGATACCGTGGATATTTGCGTCGGGAAATTCCCTTGCGAGCGCCAGGGCGATGCAGCCGCTTCCGGAGCAGAGGTCAAGGATTCGTAATGATGAATATTGTTCAAAGTTCGGCGTTCTGCGTTCTGCGGTCTGCCTCAACCCCTGAGCCACGGATTTTAAACCTCGGGCCTCTTTTATGGTCTCCCGCGCAAGGATCTCTGTTTCAGGCCGGGGAATAAGCACTCCTCTGCCGACCTTTATTACAAGATCCAGAAAATCCACCTCTCCTGTTATATACTGCATGGGTTCGCCCATGGCCCTTCGTCCGATGAGTTTATGGATTTCCGATAATATTTCAGGGCCTACCTCGGGGTTGTCCCTGTACGCGGTCAGCCTGTCCAGTCCTGAAACATGCAGCAGAAGCATCCCGGCCTCGATTACGGGTTCATCAATATTCGCTTTTTCAAGATACGCTATGGAGGGTTTTAATGTATCCAGCAGCTTCATTTTCTTAACCATCAGGTTTGGAATGGATTGATCCATCCCGCCTGCTTTTAAACTTCTTTAAGCCGTTCAGCGTTGTAAAATGTTATCAGGCCGTCAATGATTTCATCCAGCTGGCCCTCCAGAACCTGTTCCAGTTTATGGAGCGTAACACCGGTGCGATGATCGGACACCCTGTTCTGGGGAAAATTGTATGTCCTTATCCTCTCGCTTCTGTCTCCGGAGCCGACCTGTGACCTTCTCTGTTGCGCCCTTTCTTTGTCCTGCCTGTCCATCTCCAGCTCATAAAGTCTGGAACGCAGAACCTTCATGGCCTTTTCCTTGTTTTTTATCTGGGAACGCTCGTCCTGGCACTGGACCATAAGCCCAGTCGGTACATGGACTATTCTGACAGCCGAATATGTTGTATTAACGCCCTGTCCTCCCGGACCGGAGGCGCAAAAAGTGTCTACTCTCAGGTCTTTTTCATCGATTTTCACGTCAACTTCTTCAGCTTCGGGGAGTACCGCAACCGTAGCCGCGGATGTATGGACCCTGCCGGACGCCTCTGTAGCAGGAACACGCTGGACCCTGTGGACCCCGCTTTCATATTTGAGTCTGCTATAAGCACCCCTGCCCTGAATAGAAGCGATTATCTCTTTTGTACCGCCGAGACCCGTGGCGCTCATGCTTATAATCTCGATTTTCCATTTCCTTGATTCAGCGTATTTGGTATACATGCGGAAGAGGTTCGCCGCGAATAGAGAGGCCTCTTCGCCTCCCGTACCGGCCCTTATCTCGATTATTACACTCTTCTCATCTCTCGGGTCAACAGGGAGAAGTAATAACTTGAGTTCAGTCTCCAGTTCGGGTTTTCTTTTTTTCAGTTCTTCGAGTTCATCCTGCGCAAGTTCCTTGATTTCACTGTCGCCCAGGTTGAGCAGCTCTTCGGTATTTTCGATGTCCGATAGCAGTTTTTTATATTCCCTGATCTTTTTGACTACAGGCTGGAGGCCGGAATGTTCCCTGGAATATTTCAGGAATTCCGTATGTACGGAGAAGACGTCGGGATCGCTTAAAAGGCGGTTCAGGTCATCGTATTTATTCTCGATTTCAAGGAGTTTATCAAGCAGCATTTTTATCCTCTAATATTAATACTTCTTTAAGGGCGCTGAGTGCTACCTCGATCTGAACATCGTCGGGTTCTTTGGTGGTCAGACGCTGTAAGAGAAGCCCCGGCTTTATTAAAAAATTCATTACGGGATTGTCTTTCCATTTTGCTGAAAGCTTCAGGAATTCGAATGAGAAACCGGCGATAAGCGGAATAAAAACTATTCTGGAAAGAAATTTATAAAGAAACGGCCAGTGCTGCGGGATAAACGAGAAGACAAGAATACTTACGACCATAACTATCAGCAGAAAACTGGTGCCGCAGCGGGGATGAAGCGTGCTGTATTCCCTCGCATTATCAATAGTCAGCTCTCTGCCCTCTTCATAAGCGTGTATGACCTTATGTTCAGCCCCGTGATACATAAAAGTCCTTGCCATTTCTTTCCACATACCAGCCAGAAGAATATAAACAAGAAAGACCAGGACCCTTATAATACCGTCTGTAATATTAAAGAGCAGGGAATTTTCGGTGATACCATGGAATATAAGGCCCGCCATTTTAGTCGCGTACAATGGCAGCAGGATAAAGAGTCCGACACCAAGAATCATGGAAGCAAGGATTGTAATCGCCATGGTCATCTTCCCGACGTCTTTTTCATTATCTTCGCCGTAAGCCTTGTTGGCGGAAAATTCGATCGATTTTATCCCAAGGGTAAGCGCCTGGAAGAGAGCGATAAAGCCCCTTATTACCGGTTTTTTCAGGAATTTCGGGAGTTCACCCAGCTTCTCTTTCTTTAGATGAATAAAGCCGTTGTTGTCCCTTACAGCCACGGTCCAGTTTTTAGGCCCCTTCATCATGACGCCTTCTATAACTGCCTGTCCGCCTATGTTTTTTAGTTTTCCATTACTGTTTATAATCATAGTTTTTACAGAACAAAAAAAACAGGAAACTTC
>JAYWMP010000233.1:0-16262 GCA_035873255.1 Nitrospirota bacterium | reverse complement strand
AACTAGTTGTTTCTGTTTGTCAATCATATTGCAATTCCGTTTTGAACCGCTAATGGACGCTAATGAACGCTAATACGAAATGAAATCGATTCGTGTTCATCGTGGTTCTCCTGCTTGATCGCTGATCATTTGTGATCATCCTCTCTTCCCCGAACCTGATCTTCAATAAACCTCTGCATAGCCTCCTTCTTCGGAAGTTCAAGCTGGTATTTGGAAACGAAAAGACCGTTGTCCATGCCGGCCAAAGCATACTCCACCAGCGTGCGATCCCTCTGCGTGCACAGGAGGATGCCGATGGGCGGATTGTCCCCTTCGGTCATCATGTTTTTCTTGTACCAGCTTACGTAGGTATTAAGCTGACCGATGTTTTCATGGCTGAATTGTTCGAGCTTCAGCTCCACCAACACGTGGCACTTGAGAATACGGTGATAGAAAACAAGATCCACAAAGTTATGCGTATCGCCGATGAGTATCCGTTTCTGACGGGCCTCGAAACAGAACCCGTGGCCCAGCTCCAGCAGGAATTCCTGTAGTTTATCAAGGATTTGGTCCTCCAGATGCGATTCGCTCATGACTTCCCTTGGCCTCAGGCCGAGGAATTCGAAGATGTAGGGATCGCGGATCGCCAGTTTGGGTTCAGCGGTTTCCGCGCCTTTTTGTGTCAACTTCGCCAGTTTTGTCTTGTCTTTGGATAACCCTGATCGTTCGTAATAGAGGCTGTTGATCTGCCTTTTAAGCTCCCGAACCGACCAGCCTCCCTTTATGCACTCGATTTCGTAGAAGGTGCGCTTTAGGTCATCGTCAAGATCAACGATAAGTTCAAGGTGACTGTATGATAGCCGGTGGATGAGTTTCTCCGAAGGTATTTCAAATTGTGGGGACGCCGTCCCCACTTTCTCAGCCGCCCGCCCCCCTGTCGGTAAAAGCGTTTGCAATTGTGGGGGCATTGTCCCCACAATCTCAGGGTAAAGGCGGTAAAAGCGCAGATAGCGGTAAAGTTGGCGACGGTTGCAGTTACTGACCTTGAGTCCCGTTAGACGCTTGGCAAGTTCAGTAAGGAGGTTATCCCCATAGTGCGCCCGATCTAAACCACTAAGCTCGTATTCGGCGATATAGCATCCAATCAGCCAGTTACGCAGCGTCAGGCTGAAGTTTACGGCTCGCCCTGCCCGCGCTGCCAGTTCTTCATGCGCCTGCCGGATACGACCGACCAGCTTTTCAAAATTCCATTCGAGTTTATTCGTGTCCATCCGTGGTTCCTATTCCAGCACAATTCTCACTTTGCCGGGCTCCTTGCCCCTGGTGAGTTCGTCCAGGTATTCCTCAAAACGTTTCTTCATCTCCGCCGGGGTCGCCGGTGAACCGCCGGCCAGAAGCGCTGCACGCATATCAGCTGTTCTTACCGACACTTTTTCCAGCCCGGAGAGCACTTCCTGCAGGGCATGGATGAAATCCTGATCCATGTCATCCGGTAGCACCCGTTTTTTGATGAAACCATTAACCAGTTTCTTTGGCTCGGGCTTGAGCAGGTCCAGGTTGCCCTTGGTCGTCGGATCTTCCAGGTTGACAAGCAGCGTCTGGGTCCAGTTGTCACCCAATATGTCCAGCTCGCTGTCCAGTGTGTCGAGTATCGTCCCGGCAGGTGTCCCGCCGTGGCGGGACTCTACCCCTGGCTTGAAGCCGCAGTGCGGGCAGACGGGCACGGCATTGAGGTCCTGCCCGGTAAGGGCAAAACAACTCTTCAGACCTGCCAGTCGGTTCTGTAAATCGCTCAGATGCTGGCGTGGCATCAGTTCGATAGTGGATAGCTTTTGCAACACCTTGAGCCGTTCGTCACCCATGAGTCCGGTCTTGCGCTTGTCTTCGTTCACACCCAGTCGAGCCTTGGCATGCAATGCCAGGTAGGTCTGCACGTAGGTCTTCTTGAGATCTGCGAGCTTGCGCAACATCTTCTGCCGGAAATCAGCCGTGCCTCGCTTGTCCGGGTCTCCGATCCTGGCCTGGACGTCGTCCCTGGCGGACTTCATCCTGCCTATCCACTTGTGCTCAGACGGCAATACAGCCTCGGCTGTCGAAAGCCAGGAAGCGGTAGGACCTAAGTCCGTTACCAGTTCCTGCAGAGATTCAACCTCGTTCAGAGCCTTAAATCCGTCGCGATGGCCACTGACTTCTCCTGCGTCATAGCAGAAGTTCTTGAGCTTGCCCGGGGACGAGTAGGCCTGCATGGATTCGAGAAAAGACTTCGTCTTTTCCAGTTGCGAGTTTCGAGTTGCGAGTTCCGAGTCAGACAAAAGGTGTTCACCCCAGAAATGCAAACCATCACGCAAAACCTGTTGTGTTCGAACAAGACGATCGACGTATTCGGAGATGGCCTTTTGCAACTGCTGCACCGGTTCCTCTTTCCCCTGGGTAACGAGCTGGGCCATGCCGGGGGTAAGTCCCAACAGCTCGAACAGCGCCTTGAGCGCGGGCAGGTTCCAGTCCTTGGGCTGTTCGACGTGCTTGAACTGGACCAGGTCTTCCACATTGGTTCCGGCAAGCTGGGGCAACCCGGTGGCATCGAACTTTTTGCCGGGAATAGCCAACACCAGATCGCCGGAATAAACCAGGACAGCCAGAATAACGACGGCCCATTCCGGTTCGAGCCGGAGTGTTTGTGGCGCGAGGTACTCGACACCAAGCACATCCTGAATCAATTCAGAGCGATTGACTACCTGTCCATGGCCCTTCTTCTTAAGCAGACTGAGGATATGTTTGGCGTACCTGGATCGGTATGGATCGAGCCTTTCACCGTCGAGTAGCTCCAGGGCATCGAGAACGGCTGTGGCCTGTTTGGTGCGGGTTTGACCGGCAATGGCCCGCAAGGTGTCCTGGGCTGCCTGGACCCGGTTGTCACCGGTGATGAGAACTGAGAAACAGGGATACTCCGGTGCCTGTTCCTGGAAATACGCGCTCAGGCAGATACCTGCCACCGTATTTACCAGATCGCGAAAATTGATCCGCTCATTGGAGGCGATACCGGACAGATCGCGGATGGATTTACCTTTGGCCCACTCGGTGATGGTTTTACTGCGTCCCTGATAGGTCACCTCGAATGCATCTGTCATATGCTTCTGCAGCCACTGCACCAGATCCCGCAGGAAGTTCGACGATTTGGATTCGTAGGTGGACTTGGCGTGACCGGAGGAGGTGGATGCCAGATCGAGCGCCGCGGCGTAATTGCTGAGTGTGGTGCGGAACTCGTCATCGGCATTCGTCAGGCGCAGGAAGACTTCATCTTCCTTCTTCTCATCTTTGAAGTGCGGCGCTTCAAATGGCTGGATAAAATAAAGATAGAAATCCCGAGGTGGAACGGCTGTGGAACGCTCATTAGGTGCGCCGAAGAAAAGATACCCCAGACGGGCGGCTTTATGTTCCAGCCATTCCAGTTCATGCTGCCAGATCTTGTAGCCCGTAGCACAGGTATTCTGATCGGTACACTCCATGACCCTTCTCAGGGCTTCGTAGTAATAGCGGTCGAGTTGGGATGTATCTAGGCTTTCAGCCCGTTTTTCGATCAGTGCGTCGAAGTCATCGGTCTTTTTGAGATCGAGATAGTATTGCCGGTTGTCCGGGTTGGCAGAGATGAACTGCCCGCTGACGGTCTTATGGATTTCCCTTAAGACCGTTTCCACCTGGGAGAGCAGGTCATCGGCTGGATCGCCTCCCAGGTCCTCGATTCCCGGCTGATAAAGACAGAGCGCGTCCCGCAGTTCCTTTGGCGTAGCTCCGAGCGTGGCATAAATGTCACCGGTGGTGAGACGATGCACTGACAGGGCATGGATGAGTCGCAGAGCCATGGGCTTGTAGGCCGGGCGCGTGAAGGCCTGCTGGATCCGGGATTCCAGCACCTGGCTGCAGTCGATGACCGCCTTAATGTCGGGCACGGCTCTGAAAGACGGATTCTTCCGGAGATTGGTCCAATAGGTATCGTAGGCGATGAGGCCGGGCCGGTCGTCCGGCATATCCTGGTCGAGCATCTTCTTCATGGCCATGGAGAGGGTCTTGAGCACTTCGCGCTTTTCCACCGCAGTCACTCGCTCAAATGTGTCGATATAGTCGGGATGCACCGGAAAGAGGCGGACGAACTCGTCCATGCGCTCGTTCATGTGACCATAGAATTTTCCGAAGGGCGTCAGATACTCGCGTATTTTGGCCTGCTGCTCGCCGGTTTTCCTGAGCAATCGTTCGGCCACCACGAACTTGACGTCTTTGCGGGCGATGAGAATCTGATCGAAGCGATCCTTCACCCGGCGGATGCTGTCGGCCACGAAGGAGAAACGTGGACTGTCGAAGATAGCTTCCTGAACACCGGCCATGAAGCGGAAACGCAGGTCCTTGCAGACCTCGCCGATTTCACGGAGGAAGTTCAGATCCAGGACGAGTTCCTGGTCCTTGCGCGTGCGCAGGTAATCGAGCAGTTCATCCACCACAAGGAGCAGGCCGTGGTCGGGGAACTCCTGGTGAAATGTGCTCATCATCTCCTCGATGTAGCGCTTGTTGTTCACCACATCGCCGGCAGAAGGAAAAGTGTAGCTTACACCCATCGCAGCCAAATGCTCTTCGAGTTCGGCCACAATAATGTCACGCAGGGACATGGTGGTGGCCCCGATCTCGGTACGTACAACCTTAAACTTTCCGGTAATCCGTAACACGGCATCGGCGACTTCCGTATTGCTCAGACTGGAGGCGAGTTCAGGGTTTTCGGCAAGTCCGGAGATCACCGACATAAGGTGCGATTTACCGGTGCCGTAGTTCCCGACGACAAGCAGCCCTTTGTTGTCAACGGGTTGATCAAACTGAAGCTGGGGAATGACAAGGTTGACAAGCTTCTCAGCCATTTCATCAGAAATGACGTAGGTCTCCACAAGCTGTCGGGCAGCAGCGGCTTCATCGGCGTCCAGCAGCTGAACCACGGACTCGATGGGCTCAAACTGAATCAGATCACCATATTTCATTTTTTCCCTCCAACCATGAATGGACACCAATAAACACTAATTTTATTTTTTTGATATCCGCGTCTATTCGTGTTCATTAGTGGTGTTATTTTCATGTCGTTACCTCCGGACTTGCCACCAGAAAATCACGGACCATGTAGCGGCGGTATTCCGGATGCTCCGGTACGGCATAGATCATGTGATCGCCATCAATAGAGCCATTCCATGCAGCAACCAGAGTCTTGTTACGAGAAAGTCCCTGAAGAAGCCGCAGAGGGTCCTGCTTCAGGGACACGTCAAATAAAATCTCTATGTTGTCAAACAACACAACTTCATCTTCGACATAATTTATGATCTCTCTCAGCAGTCGGGGGAGCTGCAATGCCCGCTGACGCTCAGTCAGATCAAGCATCCGGCGTGACAGCTCCAGGTTGACGTTGATCAGCGGAGCACCAATACGTTCTTGTACTTCTTTAAGTGCAGTTGTTTTCCCCGCTCCTGCCGGAGCCACAACCATCATAAGCCGGTGATATAATTCATCTGCCTGTTTGATCTTCCGCATAACCTGATCCGCGAGTGGCTCTGCCATTACTGTTTTCCTTTTGTATCCGGCTCTTCAGCTCGCGTTGCATCCAACCACCGGTCGATGGCCTTTTTCCGAAAGCGCCAGTGCCGTCCCACCTTCTGGGACGGAACCTTACCCTCCCGAACGAGCTTGTAGAGCGTGGATTTCGGGATTTTCAGGTAAATGGAGAGATCTTCTATGGTAAGGATATCGCTTGTTTTTTCATCCACCGGGTACACCTCTATGGCCGAACGACAAGAGTTTTTTACAACAGATCATAACAATCAATTATTTTACAGTTAGTGATAATTGCTGTCAAACGTTTTCTGAATGAGGACCTGTCTGTAGAGACTTGATCTGCCCGGACGGAAGCCCTCCAAACGGTCTATGGCGGGAAGGCGTGCCTCAGGGTCGTCAAAGGTGAGAAGTTCGCCGTGCACGTGGGCCCGGTCGCTTGCGAATGAAAGGCTGGAGAATGGCGAATCGGGGCACCATTCGACCTTCTCAATGGCGTGCCATGAGCTAGCGCCGTTTGTATTCGAATGGTGTAGGCGGCGGGAATCGAACCCGCGTCCGAAGGTACTACATTCATGCTTCTACATGTGTAGACTGTCTTTTGAATTTCAGATCCAGCGCCGCCGGCAGTCAGGCTTCCCTGAATCCAATCTCCCTTAATCTTGCTTTCGGGTCAGGAGCAGTCCCCAAAAGCCAGCCCGCTATCCGTCGCTATCCCCAGGAAGCAGGCCGTCCCAAGGTAGCGAGCTACTTAATTAAGCAGCGATTGCCAGTTCGTTGTTGGCGTTTGTGTTTGTTTCCACCTTTTTACGTGGTGATGGAGCCACGACATGCAACATGAGTCTCATAACCCCCGTCGAGCCCATTCGCCCCCATTGAGATTATTTATATTTTAACACATTCCAGGTATTTTGGTATCTCAGTCTGTGTATGCGGGAATAACTAATGATTCACCGGTTTTTCATGGCGCGTTCGATCTCCCTGTCGGCCTCTTTTTTCTTCAGGGATTCTCTTTTTTCGTACTGTTTTTTGCCTTTCGCCAGACCGATTTCGACCTTCGCGTGAGAACCCTTGAAATATATTTTCAGGGGGATCAGGGAATAACCTTTCTGTATCGCCTTGCCCTGAAGTCTTGCGATCTCTTTCTTGTGCAACAGGAGCTTTCTTGTCCGCACGGGGTCGTGGTTCATCATATTGCCATGGCGGTAGGGACTGATATGGCAGTTCAGCAGAAAGGCTTCAGAGCCTTTAACAATCATATAGCTGTCCAAAAGGTTCGCCTTGCCCTCTCTTAATGACTTGACTTCAGTCCCTTTAAGCATAATACCGGCCTCTACCCTTTCTTCTATGAAATATTCGTGAAAGGCTTTTTTATTCTGTGTGATTATTTTCATCAAAAAAGTTTAACATGCCCTTTAAGTTAATTAAAACAGGAGGTCGGGACAGAGAGATTAAGTGAGGCTCCATTTTCCGGGGTCCATCGACACTTTCAGTGCTTTTTCAAACATCACCTGAAATTCCTCGCGGGAGACCTCTTTCGCCCCCATACTGATAAGATGCTCCGTAGGTACCTGGCAATCAATTAATTTATATCCCTTTTCGATCAAATACCCGACGAGTTTGACCAGGGCAACCTTGGAAGCATCTTTCATTTCTGAAAACATGGACTCTCCAAAATATACAGCACCCATCGCGACGCCATAGAGTCCGCCAACCATTGATCCATCACGCCAGACCTCAACTGAATGCGCGAAGCCCAATTCATGCAGCCGGTTGTAGGCATTTATCATTTCATCCGTAATCCAGGTGCCTTCTTCCTTTCTTCCCCTGCCTGCCGCGCAATTTCTGATGACCACGTCAAACGCCACATCCATCGTTACACTGTATATTCCTTTTTTGATTACCTGCCTGAGACTCCTTGAGACCCTGAGTTCCTCAGGTATTAAAACAAGGCGTGGATCGGGAGACCACCAGAGAATGGGTGAACCATCCGAATACCATGGAAAAATACCCAGGCTATACGCCAGAAGAAGACGCCTCTCGCTAAGGTCTCCCCCAACGGCAAGCAGTCCGTTATCCTCCGCCATTTCAGACGGGGGGAAGACCATATCATCCGCCAGCCGAAAAACGGTCATGCAGGAAAAGAAGACGCTGAATGCCGATCAAAAGAGCGACACACTACGAATAACGGAAGTATAACCGATCTCCTTTCAGATCAACAACGACCTTTCCACCCTTCTTTAACTTTCCGAAAAGTATCTCTTCGGAAAGGACATCCTTGATCTCCGTCTGTATGAGACGCGCTAACGGACGCGCGCCGTTCGACGGGTCAAAGCCCTTCCGTGACAGCCAGGTCAGCGCCTTGCTGGAAAGCGATATAGTTATTTTCTTCGCGACCAGCTGCTGTTCCAGTTCTTTTATGAATTTGGCAACAACCTTTTTCATTATGCCGGGAGTCAACTGGTCAAAATCAATGATGGCATCGAGCCGATTTTTAAATTCAGGGTTAAAAAGCCTGTTGACTGCGTCTTTCCCTTTTGAACCGGCGTCCCCGCTCCTGTCCCCGAATCCTATTACACTGCGGCTCATTTCACTCGCCCCCGCATTGGAAGTCATGATCAGGATCACATTTCTGAAGTCGGCTTTCTTCCCGTTATTATCCGTCAATGTGGCGTAATCCATGACCTGGAGCAGTATGCTGAATATGTCGGGATGGGCCTTTTCTATTTCATCCAATAACAGGACACTATAGGGTTGCTTCCTGACGGCATCCGTTAATAGGCCGCCCTGGTCAAAGCCCACATACCCGGGAGGAGCGCCTATGAAACGGGCGACCGTATGCTTCTCCATGTACTCACTCATATCAAAACGCAAAAAATTAACGCCAAGTGTGGACGCCAGTTTTTTTGCAACTTCGGTCTTACCAACGCCTGTAGGCCCGGCAAACAGGAAAGATCCAATCGGGTTATCAGGCGACCCCAGTCCGGCCCTGCTTCTTTTAATGGCCGCGGACAGGAAGTTTATGGCCCTGTCCTGTCCAAACACATCGCGTTTCAGGTCGGCCTCAAGATTGTTCAGCCTGTCCATATCCGAGGCCGAAATATTCCTGGAGGGGATCTTCGCAATCTTTGCAACAACCATTTCGATCTCGGCCACACCGACCGTTTTTTTGGACCGGTACGCCGGAGAAAGCTTTAATACCGCGCCGGCCTCATCCATAACATCAATGGCCTTATCAGGCAGAAACCTGTCGCTGATGTATTTCGCAGAAAGTTCCGCGGCGGCCCTAAGCGCGTTTTTCGTATATTTCGTGCCATGAAAAACTTCGTAATATGTCTTCAGTCCGTTAAGTATATCAATGGTCTCCCCAATGCCCGTCTCCTGAACTTCTATCTTCTGGAAGCGCCTTGAGAGGGCGCGGTCTTTTTCAAAGAAATTCCTGTATTCTTCATAGGTGGTGGCCCCGATACAACGCAGTTTTCCGGAATTCAGCAGCGGTTTAAGGATATTCGAGGCATCGAGCGAACTGCCGCTCGTCGATCCCGCACCGACAACAGTATGTATCTCATCGATAAAAAGAATCGCACCGGGTATCTTTTCAATGTCTCTCAGTGTCGCCTTCAGTCTGGCTTCAAAATCACCCCTGTATTTTGTTCCGGCCAGCATTGCGCCCATATCCAGCGAATATATACTGGTGGTCTTCAGAGCAGACGGAACATCCTTTTTGTATATCCTCAATGCCAGGCCTTCCGCGATTGCGGTCTTTCCGACGCCGGGCTCCCCAACGAAGATAACATTATTTTTTCTGCGCCTGCTGAGCACCTGAATAGTCCTTGTCAGCTCTGTTTTACGGCCGATGAGATGATCGATTAATCCCTTCGCGGCCTTTTCGTTCAAATTTACGGCAAAAAGGCTTAGCGGGTCCCTTAACGGCGCTCTTCTATCTCCCTTGCCGGCGACTTCGGATTCATTCAATCCCGTCCTTTTCTGCTCACCGGATATCCTCGATATCCCGTGGGAGATATATTCCATTACATTTAACCGGGTAACGCCATGTTCTTTGAGATAATGCACCGCATGAGAATCCTCTTCCTGGAAGATCGATATCAGCAGGTCTCCGGCATCGGCCTCCTGTTTCTCCGCCGACTGAACATGGTCTATGGCCCTTTTGATAACCCGTTGAAAGCCGATGGTAGGCTGGGGATAAAAATGTGTTTTCTGCGAGATTTTAGGAATATGCTCACTAAAAAACTTTTTT
Organism: Nitrospirota bacterium; assembly: GCA_035873255.1. Classification (GTDB taxonomy): domain Bacteria; phylum Nitrospirota; class Thermodesulfovibrionia; order Thermodesulfovibrionales; family UBA6898; genus JAJRYC01. The sequence goes on along the minus strand of JAYWMP010000233.1, from coordinate 6,448 downwards.
ATCCCGGATTTCAGCGTCTGAACATTGCCACCGCAATTCGTAATTATATCGATACCGAATTCATCATGGATAACGGCGAAGAGTATATGTTCCACAGTCAAATATTCATGTCTCTTCTGGGCAGCGTCCCTGATTGTGGACTCAATAATCAATTCCAGTTCTTTATTTATCATTCTTTCTCCATAGTGCATTTCAGGGGGTACTGGTTCTGCCGCGCAAGTTCATGTACACGGGCTGACGTTGTCTCCGCAATCTCCCGTGTAAAAACACCGGCCAGCCCAATCCCGTTTTTATGTACATTCAGCATAATCCGGACGGCTTCAACCGGAGACTTCCGGAAAACAGTCTCAAGTATATATACAACAAAATCCATGGTTGTAAAGTCGTCATTGAGAAGCAGCACCCTGAATAATGCCGGCGATTCCGTGCTTTCGCTGATGCCGGTATCGCTGTTTTCTTTTAATTTGTGGTCTGTAATACCCATATTCAGTCCCTGATTACAAAGATTATTCAGTTCGCCCTTAAAAGGGTCTTTTGATGTTATTTTACCATATTTTTATTCACACAATTCCAAAAATCATCAATCCGGAAAACGCCCGGGATAACGCATTGTGGAATAGACCTTTCAGAAGACAATATCAGGGCCCCACCTTCAGCTTTCCGGCGCTTATCCCTGCTAAAATTGTCCTGTGCTGCATTCTGACCCTGTCAACCAGCACCTTATTAAAGTCGTCCTTGCCAAGAAGGTCCTTATATTCCGTGGCCTTCGAAAATAAAACCTGGCCCCCACTAAAAACGTTTGTGACTATCTGGGCCTTATCAACTCCAATGTCCTCTGTCTGCACATGCAGCTTTCTGCCTTCATAGCTAATTTCGTCATTAAGACACAGTTGATAAATACCTGCTTTTTCGTTTTTCTTCAAAACAGATGTATCCCCCTGTTTTTCAATCTTATTCAGAGTTTGTGTGTAAAGTCAAAGTTTCCGCCCGTCACCCAGGCAAAATCCAGCTCTATTCAGCCGCCCCGCCGTCCGACAGTGTCCTCTATATTATAATTCTTTTAGCGGTCATATTAACAGGCCCATCTTCTCCATCCGTGGCCGGAAGAAATAAAATTGTATACAGGTTTATAAATACATTATTCTAAAAAGATAATGACTGGCAGGGATTTCAGGAAAATAAGGCTCTATTCCGTTCCTCTTAACCACCGGGGGACGACCAGACGTCTTTTAATCGAGGCGATTAAACATATTCAATGGCCTGACTATTCAGGCATAATGTATATTGCCCCTACCCCCCGGAAGATAAGAGACGCACAGAAAAAATTTCATGAATTAGTTAAAAATCCTTATATCCCCCCGGTATTCTTCACACTGAAGCAGCTATCTAAACACCTCTTTGACATTAAACTGCCCGGCAGATGGCTGCCGGGGCTTTTAACACCACTGCTGATATCAGGAATCTCCGGTCGCGGCATCGGGTATTCGAGCATACTATCGGACCTGATGAAAGAACTGAAACAGCGCCATCCCTCAAAAGGCATGCCGCTTATCCATCAGGAGCTGACCGAAATCTTCAGGAAATTAGGCATACCCGAAGACGCATTAAAAAGGCTGTCGGAAGCCATGGAGATATTCGAAAAATACCAGACCGCCGTTTCAGGCGCCGGTTTTTACGATGACGAGGACATATTAAGCTACAGCAGTTCCGTGGCGACCCGCCTTCTCGACGGTTTTCCGGTATTAATAGCTGACGGTTTTTACGATATGACAACCTCTGAAGAAAATCTGTTCGGAGAGCTGACCCGGAAGGCCGAAATCACCCTGATTTCAGTTCCGCGTGACAGCGGATTATCTGCTGTTTCAGAGGGGCTTGTCGATTACCTGGGGGCAAACTTCAACATGACCGAAGAGTATCTCGAAGAAAATTCCGGATCCGATCTCTCTTATATAAAATACAACGGCATGGAGGAGGAAATCGAGAGCATCGCAAGGCATATCAAAAACCTCTATATAACAGGACATATGAAGACAGAGGATTCGGTAATCGTAACATTCCCTGCAAGCCAGGATTACCCGGAACTGGCCGAGAGGGTTTTTAGCAGATACGGCCTGCCCGCCACAGTCTCACTGAACAGGCCGCCCTCCCGGAAGAGCGCCCTGCGGGACATCCTGTACCTGCTTGAGTCAGTAGCCGAAGATTTTCCGAGGTCGAAATTCACGACTGTATTGATGTCATCCAGCTTTAAAAACATTTCTGAAACACTCCGGAGACGGATACCTTCACTCTCTCTTAAATCCGGCATTATAAAGGGAAAAGAGTCATGGGAGAATTTCAGTTCCTCAATCGAAGACAAATCACTCGCGGAGTCCATTAAAAACGATCTCGCCCGAATATTCAGGACCCTCGGCGGGCTTATTGACATTAAGGCAGCCGCAAGCATTGAGGTCTTCCATGAAGAAACAAAAAAAGTTCTAACGGAACTTGGCTTTGATGCCGGCCAGGATGACACCGATATACTGGAGCATGCCCTGCAGGTTGTCGGTATCATCTCCGAGCTGCCGGGTGAAAAGACCATCTCTCTCGGCAGGTACACGGAGTTTCTGAGATATGTTTTAAGCGCGTCAGAATACCGACGGGAAGAAGAAGGGATACAGATAATGGACTTTTCCGAAACAGAAGGGCTTGAACCTGATTATCTTTATTTCTGCGGATTAAAAGACGGCGTCATGCCGACAAAGCCACGTATAGACCATATACTGCCCGACAGCGTAAGGACGGAATACAGACTGCTCAACATGAGTAAACACCTTGCCGCACAGAAACTGAATTTCCTGAGGATTACAGGATCTTCCCTGAATACTCACCTGTCCTATCCCGCGGTAGATGGCGACAAGCTCTTTCTGCCCTCGTCGTACCTGCCATGGGGCAGGGATGTCCAGGAGAACGTATTCGGAGTCTTCTGTCTGGAAGACCTGCAGACACGAAGCGGGACAGAGATGCTTTCAGACTCAATAAAAGAGATACACCTTGACAAAGCGACAAAAGAGAGACTACTCGGACGGGAACTCTCCATGCCGATGCGTGTGACTGACATCGATTATTACAAAAAATGTCCGAGGAGATTTTTCGTCGAAAAGATATTGAATATCGAGCCACCCGGGATTACCGAATACGAAGTCGAAGCAAAACTGCTCGGCACGTTAATACACCGCATCATGGAAAAACTCCTTGACGGCGGCCCACTTGAATCCACTCTGGAAGCCAGGCGGAAGGCGTCATCCATTATCAATGACATAATCAGGGATTATACAATCGACAGTTACTGGAAAAAACTCATCAGGGAGGTGTTTCTGGAGATACTTCCGAAGATAGTCGAGTTGGAATCTCAATTCGCAAAAGAAGGTTTCATACCCTACAAACTCGAACTGAAAACAGAAGAAGAGGTATTGCCCGGCGTGGTGCTAAAGGGGAAGATAGACAGGCTCGACCGCGGAGACGACACCTTCAGGCTGATAGATTACAAGACCGGCTCCGTTAAAATAGGCTCCGCGATAATCAAAAAAGGAAAAGACCTTCAGCTGCCTCTTTATGCCGCAATGCTCAAATCTTCAGGGATGGACATAGAAAAGGCCGGGATTTATTCCCTGAAAGAGATCAGCATAAACTGGATTCCCACAAAAAGGGACAAGAACACACTGGATGAATATATAAGCAGCACACTGGAATATCTGAAAGAGATTATCATGGATATCAGAGAGGGAAGTTTCAGCGCCCTTCCGCTTGAGGAATTCTTCTGTTCAAACTGTGCCGAGTCGCCCTTCTGCCCATACATAAATTCAAAAAACGGGGGTATGGATGAACAGCTTTCTTGATACAACAAAGAGCGTAATCATGTCCGCGCCCGCCGGATCGGGCAAGACCGAAAGGCTTTCGCGCAGATACGTAAGCCTTCTTGAAAGCGGCTCCGATCCCGAGAAGATACTGGCCATAACGTTCACTGAAAAGGCGGCGGCCGAGATGAAGGACAGGATACTGAATATCCTGCTGCGAGAAAAACCCGATCTCTTCAGCAGGATCAAGGAAAAGATCCCCCTCATGCGGATAACGACAATCCATTCTTTCTTCCGCAAGCTGATCACGCGTTTTTCGATGGAACTGGGCCTTGACCCTTCTCTTGACGTGCTCGACGAATTCAGGGCCTCGCAGCTCTGGTCCGAATCGGTTTACGACGCGCTGCGTGACGAAAAGGACAGGCCATCGGACTTTTTTGAATACCTGAAGCAGAAGGGAATAAAAGGCTGGAGCACATTATACCGGACACTGAAATCCATACATCAAAGACGGCCCTACTCTGAACTGCTGCTGGAGACCGGAAATGAAGGCCTGAGCACTGAAGAGCAACAGATGATCGGCCTGTACGGCAGGTGCTTCGAGAAATATAAAAACAAAAAAATCGATCTGGGGGCGATTGACTTCAATGACATGGAGACACTCGCTTACAAGGCCATCACCACCAACCCTGAATGGTCGAATATACTCTACGCTTTCGATGAACATACAGACCATCTGCTCGTTGACGAATTCCAGGACACAAGCTCCATCCAGTGGAAGATAATCGATAAACTTACAGAGGAATGGCGCTCGGGGCTCGGGGCTAAACGGTCTGAAGGAAAAACCCCGACCATCTTTCTGGTAGGGGATGAAAAACAGTCCATTTATATGTTCAGGGGCGCTAATGTCGCGGTATTCCATGAAGTAAAAAACAGGCTCGAGGAGTGGCTCGGTGACGAGGCCCTGTATCTCGAGGCGAAAGACAATTACAGAAGCCTTCCGGGTATAATAAACTTCGCTAACGGCCTGTTTGATCATTTGATGAAGGGCTCGCCGACAGAGCCGTGGCGGACTGAATACTCGGCTTTCACTTCAACAAGAGAAGGCGACGGAATCATCCAGCTTCTCATTATCGGACATGAGAAGAATTCCAGACAGACCCGCATAAAAGAAGCCTCCCTTCTCGCCGGGAAGATCCTTTCGATAGTCGGGGAAACCGAGATTCACACCGGGCCGGCAAAAAGAAAGTGCGGCTTTGCCGACATCGCGATACTCCTGAGGAACCGCTCCCATCTTTCGGCATTCGAGAACGCGCTAAGAGAAAACAACATTCCTTACATCGTTGCCGGCGGCATAGGTTTTTATGACGAGCATGAAGTAGCGGTCTTAAGAGAGCTTGTCTCATTTTTTATCGATCCGTATGACGACTTCAGTCTCTCCGCCATACTTAGAAGTCCCCTGTTCGGGTTCACCGGGGCAAAGCTCTTCGGCATTCTGTCCGACAAAGGAACGTCCCTGTACGAAAACATGAAAAAATCAAACGCGGCTTATGTTAAAAACGCGCTTGAGACACTTGAAACGCACCTTTCAAAAATACACGGCATGCCGATGACACTGGTTATCGAGGAATTCCTGACCGGGACAGGCGGATGGAAGATATTCTGGGAGACGCAGCGTCATGCCAACATAAAAAAATTCCTGAGAATTATCGAGCATTATGAATCAAAAGGCCTCTCACTGATAGAGATCAAGGAAAATCTCATCCGGTCCAGAAAGAGCAACGAGTCAAAGGCGAACGTAAACACCGAAAAACTCGATGCAGTCAGGATCATGACCGTTCACGGGGCCAAGGGACTCCAGTTTCCCGTGGTATTTCTGCCCTCGCTCGACGAAGAAACAGCATCAAAAAGCGGCCCTGTACTCATCGACGAGATCGACGGAGAAATAAGGTTCGCGTACGAAGAGGACTATGCAGGGAGAAGAAAGAACCCATTCTTCGAACTGCGCGCGCAGAAAGAGAAGGAAGAAGAAAAACGCCTTTTTTACGTGGCGGTTACAAGGGCGATGGACCACCTGTTCATGTCAGGCGCGATAAAAGAAGACAGGGGGAAGCTGAAGATAAACGGCAAGCTCGCCTTTATTGAAAGCGCCTTCCCCTCGGCGGTATCGGGAACAAATAATTACAGAAACATCTTCGATGTCATAAGAGAAGGTGATCCGGCGTCCACTGTTAAAAGATCCGGTGTCATCTTCAGCCCTGATTCCAGAAGGTTTTTTTCAGAGCCGGTATATACCGATGAAATTTCTCTCTCCTCAAAGACGCCGCAATGGATCAGTGTGACGGAAGATATCGAGATAAGGACGAAACACGGCGAAGACTGGCTCGCCCTCGGGATAGTATTCCACAGGCTTTTCGAGGAAATATCAAAGGGCATCATAGATTACAGGGAGATAACCGGTCGGACCGATATCCTCCTGTCGAACGAATTCACCCTCCGGAAGCGTATCGAAAAATACAGAAGGACAATACTTAATGACTTCAAAAAACTCGATGACTCAGGATTACTTGGCGAGATAATATTACCAAGGGATAATTCCTATTACGAGCTGCCGT
>JAYWMP010000017.1:0-1508 GCA_035873255.1 Nitrospirota bacterium | reverse complement strand
CTATACAATAAAGTACTTGGAAACTTTAAACTCGGAGCCTGGATGAAAAAGTCGATAATAATTGCCGTCTTCCTGATAATAACATTTTTTACACTGCGCGCCAATTTTGACAGCGGTCATAAAAAAGAGAAAGACCTGTCTTCAGAGACCGTCGCCATAGATGAATCTTCCCCACCTGAAGAATATCGTGAAATAAAGGGCAGTATCAGGAAAGGGGAGACTCTCTTTGATATTTTCAAGAAATACGGTATCAGCATTGCCGATCTTTTCAGGTTAAAGGAGGCATCGGCGGACGTTCACAGACTCAGAGAATTATACCCTGGACGGCAATATAGCATAATGCTGGATACGGATGACAGGATAAAGTCATTTGTCTACTGGATAAATGACGATACAATTCTTAATATTACCCGAACGGAATCAGGATTTAACGCCGAAAAGGTAGCAGTACAATATCAGAAAAAGATACTCAATATCACGGGAGTAATAGAGGACAACCTTGTTTCGGCAATTGGTAATGGAAGAGAAAATCTGATGGTCGCGCTCGAGCTTTCCGATATATTCGCGTGGGATATCGATTTTACGACGGATTTCAGAAAAGGCGATTTGGTCAAGGTTATTGTCGAGGGTCTGTATCTTGATGGCAAGTTCAGAAAATACGGAAATATATTATCCGCAGAATTCCAAAATAATGGTGATATATACCGGGCGTACAGGTTTGGGGACGGTGACGACGCCGATTACTTTGATCCGGAAGGAAAATCCCTGAGGAAGGCGTTCCTTAAGGCGCCGCTGAATTACAGGCGTATAAGTTCCGGGTTCTCCAACGGACGTTTTCATCCTATATTAAAGATTAACAGGCCGCATCACGGGATTGACTATTCCGCTCCCAGGGGAACGCCTGTCTCGGTGGTTGGTGACGGGACCGTTATTTTCGCCGGATACAAGGGACAATTCGGCAAACTCGTCATAGTAAAACATCACAATGGGTACAAGACATATTACGGCCATCTGTCGAGGATCGGAAAGGGTATTAAAAAAGGGACAAAGGTAAAGCAGGGACAGATTATCGCCAGAGTCGGAGCGACAGGACTCGCTACAGGGCCGCATCTTCATTACGAGATGAGAGTGAATAATAAACCCGTTAATCCTTATCGTATAAAAGCTCCGCGTGTGGATTCAGTGCCGGAAAGATTGATGGCCGGGTTCAGGAAATACAGAGATGAGATGAACGCCCGACTGACTTCATTAAAACCCCCTGTTTTAGCCCTTGCCGAAGAAAAAAGCGGGGACCGGATTTAGGACGGTTTCTTAACCGGCCTTTTATTTGAGAATTATACGCGGCTTTGCCGAAAAGTTTACCCGAGGAGGCGATAGAATGGAAGAAACAGAAGCTACGGAAAACACGAAAGCTTGCGAAGATACCGAAGAAATAAGTAAGGCCTTTGAAGTCAGGCAATGTGTCAGTATCCTTAAATCCACCGGAAAAAAAGCAAAAACCCTGCGTG
>JAYWMP010000273.1:0-3001 GCA_035873255.1 Nitrospirota bacterium | reverse complement strand
AATTCATTATCCAATCAGGATTTTCTCAATCTTTTTTATTGATTCCCTGAGTGTGAAGATGATCAGCTTGTCATCCACTTTGATAGTATCATCACCCGAAGGGATGATTATCTTATCATCTCTTATGATGGTTCCGATAAGAGAGGCCTTTGGAAGGTTTGCGTTTTTTAAGGACTTTCCGGCAAGTTGTGATGTCTTTCCGACCCTCGCTTCAATCACCTCGACATTGCCTTTTGCTATGGTGGTCAATGCGAGAATATCACCACGCCTGACATAGCGGAGAATGGAACTGGCCGTTATAAGTCTCGGGCTTAAAACAGCCTGGAGGCCGAGGCTGTGCGCGAGAGGTATGTAATCCATCCTGTTTACGATCGCGATAGTCTTTTGAACTCCCAGTTTTTTCGCAAGCAGTGACGCCATAATGTTAAGCTCCTCGTTATTGGATACGGCGACAAAGATATCCATATCACTGATATATTCTTCAACAAGCAGTTGCTGGTCAGCGCCGTCGCCATGAAGGACCAGGGACTTTTTCAGTTTGCGGCTGAGGAATTTGCACCTCTCAGGGTCTCTTTCTATGATTTTTACATCCGTCTTCAGCTCCATGGCGGAGGCGATGTAATAGCCGATCCTTCCACCTCCCAGCAACATAATCCGTTTTGGCGGCTTTGCGGATATGCCAAGGAGCGCCAGCGCGTCGGCAACCTCCCATTTTTTGACCGGAAAGTAGATAATGTCATCTTTATTTATTATGTCATCGCCTGAAGGAATTATAGTCCTGTCACCCTTGTCTATTATGCCCAGAAGAAACTTTTTAGTGAGTGAGGAGCCGAGTTCCTTCATGGTCTTTCCGGTGATAGGGGTGTCTTCCTGGACCTTGAACCCGATCATTTTTATAAGCCCGCCTTCAAAATCCTCGACATCAGTTGCGAATGGTATTTCGAGGAGTCTGATTACTGCCTTGGCCACCTCAAGCTCGGGGTTAATGGCCGGGTTAATGTCGAGATTACCCGCGCTGAGCAGTTTTTCATTGTGAAAGTATTCAGGATTTCTGATTCTCGCGATCTTACGCGGGATATTAAACATCGCCTTTGCAAGGAGACACGCGATCATATTGGTCTCGTCGCTGTTGGTAACGGCAAGGAGTATATCAGCATTGTCCGCCCCCGCGTCTTTCAGGGAAGAAGGGCTCCCTCCTTCGCCTTCTATAACCGCGACATCCAGTTCTTCACTGATTTTTTTCAGGTTGGCTTTATCCTTGTCTATGACAACAACATCAACGACTTCAAGTGCAAGGATTTTAGCAATCTGAAACCCGACTTCTCCGGCGCCTACTATTATTATACGCATGCAAGATTATATCATAAGTCCGGTTTTGGAACCATGCATAACAATGGGCTATGGGAAAATCCAGACACGGGGAATATTTGTGGGTAAAAAAGTCCCGCGCGGTTTTCATGTTTAGTCTGAAAACCTCCGTAAAATTGAATAAGTCCCTGATTTTGCGTGCAATTGGAGACCTGGAAGAGAAATAAATGTCTCATAGTCTTCCAGTTGAGTTAAAATAGTAAGCGGCAGGCCGGGGACGGCTGGCAAAGACGGTTATTCAAATAGGTATATCCCGTACAGGTAATAAGAAATAAGGAGAACTTATTATGAAAAAAAGCACTCAATGCGTACACAGCGGCACATATATAGACAAAGAAACCCGGGGGGTAAACACCCCCGTCTTCACCTCATCTTCCTATGAATACCTGGATATGCCGCATAACGTCTATCCGCGATATTTCAACACGCCCAACCAGAGAGTTGTCATCAATAAGTTGTGCGCGCTCGAAAATGCAGAGGACGGGTTAATCTTCAGCTCTGGGATGGCGGCGATCAGCACGGTGCTGTTCACATTTCTCGGCAGTGGTGATCATGCCGTTCTGCAGAAGGACATATACGGAGGGACCCATCATTTTGTGACTGCGGATTTTGAGAGATTCGGGATCGATTACACGTTTGTATCGAATGATACGGAAGAGATTGAAAGAGCGATTAAAGAAAATACCCGGCTTATCTTTATTGAATCACCATCCAACCCGCTGCTCAGGATCACAGACATCCGGGCGGTAGCTGAGACAGCAAAGACAAAAAATATAATCACCGCGATAGATAATACCTTTGCTACGCCAATAAATCAGAATCCTCTGGACCTGGGCATGGACATCGTGATTCACAGCGGCACAAAGTATCTCGGCGGACACAGTGATATCTGCTGCGGGGCTGTTGTGAGTACAAAAACCTTTATCGGGAAGATAAGGGGTTCAGCCACCAACTTCGGCGGCTGTCTGGATGCATCTGCCTGTTCACTGCTTGAGAGGAGCATTAAAACACTGGGCATCAGGGTGGAAAAACAATGCGGTAACGCCCAATACATAGCGGAATCACTGCAGGATAATCCGGCGGTTAAAAAGGTCTACTATCCCGGGCTGGAAAGCCACCAGGGGCATGATACAGCGAAAAGCCAGATGAGGGGGTTCGGCGCTATTGTATCCTTTGAGCTGGATGAGCGGAAGATAGCACCGTCCGAATTTATCAGGAAACTACGGCTGATCACTCCTGCCGTCAGCCTCGGCGGAGTCGAAAGCCTTATCTGTTCACCGGCTGCCACCTCCCATGAAAAACTGACGGGCGAAGAACGTGCTGAAATGGGAATAACGGATGGCCTGTTCCGTTTGTCTGTTGGAATTGAAGACAGCGCGGACCTTCTGTCGGATATTGAACAGGCACTGGAGAAGGCTTCCCTTAATGGCCCGGAAACAGGGTGAAAATAACGCTGCACGCAATATCCTGGCGGGGTAAATAAAATACTAGCGGGTACATCATTTGTCCGGAGAGCGCGGATAAGTCAGCGCGGTCGTAAGACCAGTCTTTTCCCTTTACAGGAAGAAGTTCCCTGTTATGCTTATCGAGATCTATTGTGATTTCGGTTCTTCAGGCTTATTTGTGGGTATAT
>JAYWMP010000226.1:0-5231 GCA_035873255.1 Nitrospirota bacterium | reverse complement strand
GACGTCTCGTATCAGGGAAACATCCCGCACCTGATATTTTAATATATGACGGGTTATAATGCGCCATTTTTTTATGAAGAGAGTTTTTTATCTGGGATATAAGCGATTCATCCGTCTGTCCAAGGAACTTCAGCGTTATATGCAGATTTTCCGCGGACACCCATTTTACGTCAGCTTCAGCCTTTCCGAGGACCTCTATGATATCTCCAATAGATTTTTTAATGGATTCGGGCATCTCAACCGCGATAAAACACCTCAAATTCATGCCTCTGGAACCTTTAGAATGTTCATCTCCCTAAGTGTTAACATTCCGGCCTTTTACCTCTTGAATTTTAACATGAATATTCTACCAGAAATCAGGCCGCCGCCGCTATCATATTATAATGACCGTTGTCTATATATATCAGTGTCTGTCCATAAACTGCTGTTTTTTATATTTGTCATGCCCGAAGCCTGCCCTCGACTCCGATCGGGGGTCTTCGGGCGTCCAGAACTTATTGAAAAGACTGGGTTCTCGATGTAAGTCCTCGCGAGAGTCGCGTCGACCGGCTCAACAGACTGAGGAAATAATAGCTCGATCGTTATATTTATAAACAGACTCTATATAACCGGGAAAAAAGCCTTGAAACTTCACTTCCCGCTGAGTTAGGCTTTTATATGTTGAAATATGGGCCGCCGCGCGGTGAACTTAAATGGATTGGAAAAGCAATAGAATCTTTCAGATGGATAAGAGAAGGTCTAAACCTTGAAGACGCAGCAGCAGATGTTCCATTTGATTTGCTTGAAAACAAAGGCGGATTCAACAACCCTTTTCATGCGCCTGCAAGGGGATGGGCTGATCCTTTACTTACCGACATGTTTGATGCTGGATTGGGTGATGATGTATATCTTCGACACAAAGGAGGAGAAAGCACATGTTGATCGGCCCCGTATTTTATATCCTGGGTCTTATTGCCCTGGTAATGGTCTTTATCGCCGCCGGAAAATATTTGCGTAACGCCAGACGTCAACGGTTGATGAAGCAGCCGTTTCCCCGGGAATGGGAGGAGATACTCAGAAAAAACGTGGCGCTTTATAAATATCTCCCCGGAAAATTCCGGGAGCCGCTTCACGGCTACATTAATGTATTTCTGAATGAAAAAAAATTCGAGGGCTGCGGCGGACTTCAACTTACCGATGTAATAAAAGTGACCATAGCAGCGCAGGCGTGCCTGCTGTTGTTGAAGGGGAACCCTACCTTTTATCCCAGGCTGAAATCCATACTGGTCTATCCAGGGGCCTACGTTGCGAAGCAGACATCTTTTATCGGGAGTATCCCCGTCCAGATGGACAGTGCCAGACTTGGCGAATCATGGACGCGCGGCGATCTGGTGCTGGCCTGGGACCATGTCAAACAGGAGTCCGTGGATATCGGTTATGGACACAATGTTGTTCTGCATGAATTCTCCCATCAACTGGATCAGGAAGATGGCAGTGCTGATGGCGCGCCGATTCTTGATCAAGTGTCCAGTTATGTTGCCTGGGCGAGGATTCTGGGCAGGGAGTACGGAGAACTTGTTGACATGAAAAAAAAGCATCACAAAGATGTGATTGATGCGTACGGAGCGACCAATCCGGCGGAATTTTTTGCGGTGATCACGGAGGCTTTTTTCACAAAGTCGGCAAAGTTGCACAAAAAGCATCCGGAACTTTACGAGGAATTAAAACTCTACTATAAGATGGACCCGCTTAAATGGGTGTCCCAGTCCGACCTGCAGCCATGATGCCGGCATCTAACGGAAAATAACACGCTTTATCCTTAACGGAAAGCAACACTGTCCGGAGTCCATTTAACCCTAAGAGAGGCGAAAAGCATACTCTGTGAATTTATTTCCAGAAAAACATTCCCGGACGCCCTCCAGCTATCAGACAAAATACATTCCGGCCTTCTCAACCCGGCGGCGTCACGTTCAAACTTTGTTGTAGAATCTTTTTATGAATACTGCTAAACTCAGTCAGCGGTTATGTCGGAATTTTTCTATGAAATCTGGCCTTTTGTAGTCCAGGGCATTATCCTTTTGATGACCCTGCTGGCTTCGGGACATGCTATTCTGAATAAGCGGGATACCCATTCCGCAGTCGCATGGGTAGGTGTCATCTGGCTTGTTCCCGTGCTAGGCGCTGTTCTCTATGTCATTCTGGGGATTAACCGTATCAGGCGGCGCGCCAGGGCATTGCGCGGCAGCCGGACCCGATATATAAGTTCTCCGAACCCGTCTTATCAGTTTCATAAAAACAATGAGGATGCCCTGGAGGACCAATTTGTCGTTCTGTCCGGACTGGTGGATAAAATTGTATTGATGCCGCTTTTGCAGGGGAACCGGATAATCCCTCTTGTTAATGGAGATGAAGCCTTCCCGGCTATGATTAAGGCTATTGATGAAGCAGAAGACTCTGTCGCTCTCTCAACCTATATCTTTGATAACGATAGGGCGGGGCGGCTGTTTCTTGACGCCCTTGCCCGCGCGGTCGCCCGCAATGTGGAAGTTCGTGTGCTTATCGACGACATGGGCGCCCGCTATTCCCTGCCTTCCGTTGCCGGGAAATTAAGACGGACAGGTATAACGGCTACACGCTTTCTTCCGACATTGATCCCCTGGCGGATGCCTTTTGTAAACCTGAGAAACCACCGCAAAATTCTTGTAACGGACGGGAGGGCTGGTTTTACGGGGGGCATGAATATAAGGGAAGGGCTTATGCTGAAGGAACAACCACGCAATCCGTTGCAGGATTTACATTTTTTTATGGAAGGGCCTGTTGTGGACCACCTGCGCATGGCCTTTGCCGAAGACTGGGCGTTCTGTACAGGGGAGCTCCTGCGGGATGAAAGATGGTTTCCAGTCCTGGAGCCAAGAGGCACTGTAATGGCGCGCGGCATACCGGACGGTCCTGATGAGGATTTCGAAAAAGTTCTCTGGACGGTACATGGAGCGCTTGCGTGTGCAAAATCATCCGTACGGATTGTAACCCCATATTTTCTTCCTGATTCCGCCCTGATCAGATCTCTCAACCTTGCGGCGATGCGCGGAGTGACTGTAGACATAATTCTCCCTTCCGTGAATAACCTGCCGATAGTCAAGTGGGCGTCCACGGAACTGTATGGGCGGATTCTGGAATATGGGTGCCGGATATGGCTGACGCCGCCGCCTTTTGATCACACAAAACTCATGATTATGGATGCAGCATGGACATTGTTCGGCTCCGCTAATATGGATCCGAGAAGCTTCTGGCTGGATTTTGAGTTCAATGTGGAATGTTATGACCGGGAATTGGCTGCCCGAATGGAAGCCTTTATACAGACAAAACTTCAGGGGGCCAGGCAGGTGACTTTAAATGATGTAAATAACCGGACGTTGCCGGTCAAATTGCGGGACGGGTTTGCCCGGCTCTTTTCACCTTATCTTTAAGACGGTCAGGCTGTCCGGAATTTTTCTTCACGGTATCGATGAAGGCCATACTGAAATATCACGGTCATTAAAACTGTATAACTTTCTATTGTTTTAATATTACTGGAAAAATCCGCCCCGGTGTCTGCCGGCTGGTGACTGTTGAGACTGTGCGTGGAAAGTATGTAACTTTAGTAGCAGAACCGGATTGTAATATCGGATATTGTTCATACATCTTTTTGAGACATGGGAATCAAAGCTATTTTAAAAAGGAGTGGGAATTATGTCTGAGACACGGAATTTATCAGATAAAGATAAAGGTGCGCCTCTGGTATACTATGAAACAGGGACGTTTTCCTTTGTGGCTGATCCCGGCCTTATTTATCACCTGGTGGGAGGTCATGGCATAACTTGAGAATAGATCGGGGCATGGATGAGGAAGATGATTAAACCGGGAGCAGATGAAAAGCTTGGACTTAAGGAACTTGTTGCAATGGGTGTCGGCGGGATGGTTGGTGGAGGTATCTTCTCCGTGCTCGGTCTTGCCGTGGGTGTGGCGGGCCATGCAGCGCCTATCGCCTTTATCCTGGGAGGAATAATTGCCCTGCTGACCGGTTTTTCCTATGCCAAACTCGGGCTTCTGTTCCAGTCCGACGGCGGGAGCTTTACTTATCTTGAGCATGCGTTCAGACACAGGAACATAGCAGGAATCGGCGGCTGGCTGCTTGTCACTGGATATATCGGAACAATGGCCCTCTATTCGTATACATTCGGTGTTTATGGGACGGCGATGTTTGGTGGAAACGCGCATGGTATCGCCATACACCATTTTCTCCAGTCAATGATTCTGCTCGTCTTTCTGGGAATAAACCTGTATGGAGTGAAAGCCGCGGGAAAGAGCGAGGATGTTATTGTTATGATTAAGGTGCTGATCCTCTCGCTCTTTGCCGTCATCGGCTTCTTTTATATCAAAACAGACCATCTTCTTCCGCTCTTTAACCAGGGAGTGACAGGAGTTTTGATGGGATCAGCTCTCATCTTTGTCGCCTATGAGGGGTTTGAACTTATACCAAACGCCGTCAAGGAAATGAAAAATCCGGACAGGGACCTGCCAAGGGCCATCTTGATTTCGATTGTCATTACAACAGTTATTTATATCCTCGTCGCCACGGTGGCTGTCGGCAATCTTTCTCCATCCGATATAGCCCGTTATAAGGAATATGCCCTGGCTGTAGCGGCCAAACCCTTTCTGGGCCGGGCGGGTTTTATGCTGATCGGACTGGCAGCCCTTTTATCTACTGCTTCGGCCATCAACGCTACATTATTCGGGACCGCCCGTCTCGCCATGGTGATGGCTAAAGACAAAGACCTTCCACGGGTTTTTGCGCATAAAGAACGCCTCAGGGATATTCCCTGGGTGAGCCTGGTATTCATTACCGCCATTACCATTTTTTTCGTAAATACCAGTGATCTGACCATTATATCGGCATTTGCCAGCTCTACCTTCCTGTTGATCTTTGCGTCAATCAACCTTTCCGCATTCAGGCTCAGAAAAAAAATCAATATAGGGACGACGATGCCTTTGACAGGGCTGGCATTAACCACGTCTTCATGGGTGGTGTTGATTGTATATCTCTGGCAAACAAGCCGGCGGAGTCTGATCTGGATTTGTGTTTTTTATCTGAGTGTTATTATAGCGGAACTGCTGTTCAGCGAGAGAAGTGTATTCCGGAGAGGAAAAAGCTGACAGAAATGCCGGCATATTTTATACAGAAAAATATTTAACTATAAGCAGAATATTATGAG
>JAYWMP010000223.1:0-1834 GCA_035873255.1 Nitrospirota bacterium | reverse complement strand
CAGTCCTGAAAAAAAGGCCGTTATTAATGACATAAAGAGTGAAAGTCTTTCGAATAATAATCTTCAGATATATGCCTCGATACTGGAAAAGAATCCCTTTGGATTTCCCGGGGGTAAACTGAGGTCTTTATCGAATCAACCGCCTGCGCTGTCGGGTACGGATATAGTACTCATCGGAACTGTTGCGGGGCGGGAAAGTGACAGTTATGCTATCTTTATGGCCAAGGTGGGCAAGCAGGAGATTTTCAGGGTTGGTGATTCCGTCTTTAACCTCGGCATCCTCAGGAAAGTCGAAAAAGACCGGGTTGTTATAGGAAAAGGAGAAAAAATAACGGAGATCCCTCTGAGAGAGATAGTCTCTGCGAGAGAGACCCGGAGAAACAAGTCCCGTAGTTCCGGATACTCGGGGTTCACAAGAAAGATTAACGCCACCACTTATTCCATAGATCAGAGAAGGATCCAGCAGGCCATAGAAAATCCGAGGGACCTGATGACTGATGCCCGCCTTCTGCCGAATATTGTTGACGGCAGGCAGCAGGGATATACTATGCGTGAAGTAAAAAAGGGGGGGATATACGACAGTCTTGGGCTCAGGAATGGTGATGTTCTTCTGAAGATTAATGAGTTTGATATCTCCAACCCCGAATACGCGCTCCAGGCGTTCACCGCCCTGAGGGGTATGGAGCGGGTCCGGATGAATATTATCAGAAACGGCGCGAAGATGACGATGACTTACCAGATAAAATAAAATATCCAATGCCGGTTTCCGGATCAACCGGCGGCAGTTTGTATATAAATCATTAAAAAGCGAGGGCAATACAAAGTGAAAAAAAATATCGTTTCATTCTATAAGCTCCATCATTCTCCTGTATTATTGTTTCTTGTTTTATCATATATTCTTCTTCTTTTCTCAATTTCCGTTGCTCCCGCCTCCGCCGGGACCGTAAAAGACGAAGAGGTCACCTTTAATTTCGTGGATGTCGAACTGTCCACCGTAACTAAATTTATAAGTGAGATTACCGGCAAGAACTTTATTTTTGATGACAGGGTGAAGGGAAATATAACTATAATAGCTCCCTCCAAACTGAACGTTGATGATGCATATAACCTTTTTACGTCCATCCTTGAACTTAAAGGTTTTACTGTTGTGCCATCGGGTGTGGATGCTTACAAAATTATACCTGTCGCCGAGGCAAAGCAGAAGGGCATCAAAATTTCTTATGATGGACAGCCTGTAAACGAGAGTTATATCGCCAGGCTTGTGACTCTGAAGAATATATCCTCGGACGACGCACTCAGGCTGATAAAACCGATTGTATCGATGAACGGCTATGTCTCTGACTTCGGGCCGGGTAATATGCTTCTTGTAATAGATTCAGGTCTTAATATTGAAAAAGTACTCTCGATTATTGATGCGATAGACCAGCCTTCTCTGAGGGAGGAGCCTGATATTGTTTTCCTGAGGTTTTCGAGCGCTGACGCGGTCGCGAAGATGATTAATGAAGGCATCGGGCAGAGCAGTGCAAGAAGGGGTGCTCCCGGGAAGCAGTCCAGGATGAAAAAGACAAAGGCGGTGGCCGACCAGAGGCTGAACGCCGTCATCCTCTTTGGTGATAAAGGCATGAGGGAATCGATGAAATCACTTATTGCGGCGATTGACGTGCCTTCTCCTGATGCGCAGGGTATGATAAATGTTTATACACTTGAAAATGCCGACGCCACGGAACTGGCGGAAGTGCTGTCACGAATAATAAAAGGCGCGCGGCCCCAGAAAAAGAACAAAAAAGGGATGGCGGCGCTGAGTGCGTTCGAGTCCGCCGGGGGTATAAATATT
>JAYWMP010000222.1:0-3595 GCA_035873255.1 Nitrospirota bacterium | reverse complement strand
AGGAGATTACTGCCGAACAGATCATTATATCTTTTAACCTGCTCATAATATAAGCCCGAATGAAAATAGAGGTAGTTATAATAATATTCGGGTTCGAGGAAGTTCGGTATCTTCCTGCTGATTCTTGAGGGCTCCAGCTCCAGCGCCCTCTCGAATGTGCCGGCATATTCATACCCGTCCTGGACCATCCAGCAATAAAGTGAATAGGCCCTCTCCGCGGGATTCCGCAATAATATTATAATTTTCGCCCCGGGATTAAAATCATGTATGAGCCCGGCGCTACCGGGATCGGCCAGATACGCCGTTGACGCCTCGCCTATCCGTTTATGCCTTTTATCCGCCTCTTTAAAAAGCTCTGAATATCTCTCAGGGGTGATCCCGCCCCTGTTTTTTATTTCGGAAAAAAAGGCCGGTTCTTTATGCAGTTCATCAGCAGGCATAAATACTTCTTCGTTCGCCTTCAAATAACGCCATAGGGAACTGGTCCCGGATTTTGCAGCGCCCGCTATAAAAAAATTCGGTAATTTCAGCTTATTCATCGGGCGGTTCCATACTCATCGGGAAACGAGCCCGGCCCGCTTGCCGATCAGGTTTATTATATATTTATCCTCATCATCCAGGATAAACAACCGTAAAAAAATCGTGTATGAAACAAAGAAGAGCAGAATATATGCCAGCGAAAGAAATATACTTTCTTCATAAGGAAAGAACCTCCCGAGCGTAAAGACCATAACGGCTGACAATATTCCAGAGACAACCGGTTTTAGGAAGGTCTTCTTATATGGATGAATCCTTTCGAGATAATACACCTCGAACAGTCTCAATATATTTATGAATATAATCGAAAACGCCGTGCCGACGGCCGCGCCCGTTATACCATATCTCGGTATCAGGAGCAGATTCAGCGTAATCGTTACCACGCACAATGTCAGAGTATTAACCAGATTTATTTTTGGCCGGCCGGTCATCACAAGTATGTATCCCACCGATCCGGCGGCGGCGTCAATCAGCCTGCCCAGGGCAAGAATCACGAGCACAAGGTTACCGGCTATAAAATCCCGGCCGAAGATATTTAATATAGGTCTGGAAAAAAGCGTGATAACAAGGAAGAGTCCGAAACTGATCGTAAATATCCATTTTGTTACCGTCTTGAAAAGCCTCTCAAGAACCTCTTTTTCATTTCTGTTGTAAAGGTTGGAAATCATCGGCGCGAATATCATATTAAAGGCCGTTAAAGGAAGGAGCACCAAAAGGCCGACCTTAAGGGCGACAGCATAAATTCCCACTTCTGAGGAAGGCAGAAAATAGCCGAGCATTAATATATCGATTGTACCGATTACAGTATAAAAAAAAGCATCAAAAAACAGGGGAATGGAAAAGTTCAGAATCCGCCTGTTTTCAAAGATCGCCTGAGTGCTTCTACTGATATAATGATGACTATTCTTTCTGAAAAAATAAAAGGCCATGGCGAATCCGGCGGCCTGGGAGACGACCGTGGCCCATAAAACGCCAAACAGCCTTAAACCTGAGAGGAAGAGGACCACGAGAAGGAGAACTCTGAATAACGGCTGTAATATTTTTTCAGCTAAAACTCTGAACTTAATAAGCTGAAGCCCCTGTAACGCAGTTAAATACATACCCGCGAGGGTAGAAAATGGGAGCCCCGCGACCAGGACTTTCAGCGCTACTGAAAGCTCCGGCTTATGAAATATCTCTTCCGACATCACGGGAGAAAGCAGAAATATGACGATTCCAACAAAGAGGCTCCCGATAAAAGTCGCTCTCAGACTGAATATAATACTGCCTTTCATCCGGGCCGGATCATGTTTGCTGAAATACATGGAGACGTATCTGAGCAGACCCTGGTTTAACCCGAACATCGCGAAAAGACCGCCCACACCCAGGACTGTACTGGCAAGAATAAAAACTCCGTATAGCTCGGCCCCTATTACCCTCGCAACCAGGGCGCTCGAAAAATAAGCGATAACACTGCTGACCAATATACCGATTCCGCCATAACCGGCGTTCTTCGCTACCTTGGATAATTCCTTTTCAAATAATGTTTTTTCCAAATGAGACCCTTCTCCTGGTGAAAGCGTCTTTTTCTTCGTACTAATCCTGGCACCGCAGGGTCATCTCAGGACCCTTTTTTTGTGATATGCTCCACAACAAGCCCTGGATTTCGATAGGTACGGGAAAGCTCTCTGAAATATTCATCACTGACGGCCTCGGCGCCGACAGCTTTCGCCACCAGACAGACCCGGGAGATATTATATTTCCCGTCAGATGGAAAATATCGCCTGTACGCCGCCCTGATCGTGGCTTTCAATCTGGCCGCTGTGCTTTCATCCAGTGAATGGAAGGTCTCTTCAATCGGCTCGAACAGTGAAGCCTTCAGCATCTCCTTCAGACACGGGACCGTCGGGGCCCACCATGTGGTTCGATCGTGGTAAATCCGACCGGGCGCGTCCGGTTCTTCGGGCGGCGTTCCGTTAAAAACCATAAAAGAGCCGTTTTCGTTCATCACGGCCGCCGTTTCAATCAGCAAATATCCACCCGTCCGCATAACACTGCGACTCTGCGACAGAGTCAGAAGCGGGTCCCGGAGATGATACAACAGTCCGGTATGGTGCACTATATCGAACAGGCGATCATAAGGTTTCTCTGGATTCCAGTTCTCCTGCAGATAAACATCCAGGCGATTCCATAAATCATAAGGGGATGTATTAAAGTAAGGTATGACATTGCTGTCCAGCACTCCCCTGCAGAAGAGAAATTTGTTGTAAGTCGCGAGGTCCCAGTGACAGTCCGAGGCGATAACGGTCCCGGCCCCCAGCTTCTCGGCTTCAAACGCCCACATTCCATCCCAGCTGGCGATGTCCAGCACCTTCTTCCCTTTATAGTCGATGTATTTTCGTGTCTCCCTTATCATATCCCAGATCGCGTCATAATCCCGTCCGGGAGTCACTACACCGCCGCCCAGATCAATCTTGTGGTACCAGAATGGAAATTTTGCTACTTCTTTTCTTAGTTCATCAGGTGTCATTTTTTTGGTCATTCTTCAGTCCCTCTTTCAACACTTTTTGATTTTTTCGGAAATCCTCGTTGCGGACTCTTACAATCTCACCTTATACCCAGAGAATAAATCAGCCCGAGTTTCCACGGCAGATGCCTGTTTTTAAACTTGGGGCACCCGGTACAGACTATGTCATTCCTCGGCTTCCGCTTCCCAAGCAGCATCTGCTTCGCGTAGCCATACTTTTCACTTTTTAAACATTCCGTTAATCCGGATTCAAATACATTTCCAAAATCAGAATATATATTGAGACAGCAGCCCAGGAACCTGCCGTCCCAGTTAATCTGCGGGTCGATCCAGAGCTGATGACAGGGATTTTCGTAATTTCTTTCGTATTTTTCTTCAAATTCCCTTACCGAGGCGATCGCCTGACCGATCTCCTTCATCACAAACTCCCTGTTTTTAACCGGGGCATACGCAGGGTCCCAGTTCTGGGCGTTTAACTTCGGCCTAAAGGACATCTTTAGTTCACCAGCCATCCGCCTTGCGGCAGGCAACTCATGTTCATTATGGCCGAAT
>JAYWMP010000159.1:0-2076 GCA_035873255.1 Nitrospirota bacterium | reverse complement strand
TGGAGCAATATCCCGAAGTAATCTATAAATACAACCCCTTTTATCATGTAACTAATACCTCGAAAAGCCTGATGATGGCGATGGAGAGTGTAAGCGGGGACGATTTAATCTGGATAAATGGCGATGTATTTCTGGAGCCGGAAGTGGTCAAAAGGGTTTTATCTTCAAAAGGAAATATAATCGCTGTAAATAAATCAAAATGTGGCGAAGAAGAGGTGAAATACATAACGGACGGGAGTGGGAAAATCATTCGGATATCAAAAACCATATCCGACGCCGAGGGTGAATCCGTTGGGGTAAACAAGGTCACCGCGAGTCACTTCGGCCTCTTTTCGGACAGTTTACGGGAATGCGGAGACAACGATTATTTCGAAAAAGGCATAGAAATCTGCATAGATAAAGGAACGGAATTTTTCCCTGTCGATATATCGGATTGCGACTGCATAGAAGTGGATTTCAGGGAAGACTATGAAAGGGTCAAAGAGATTTTAAAATGATGCTTTCAATATATTATCCATCCCGGGCCATCATCTCTGGAGACATTACTGCTAATAAACAATAGACACTGATTAACCGGATTCTTCCGGGATTTTATCCATGCCGGACCAGAAAAAGATGTATAAACAACCAAAACCAATATGCTGAAACTAACCAGGCTAAAAGCGAAAATACAGGAAAAAATCTTCTTAAACCCCGGAGTTCGACGCGTTCTGAACGCTGCGTACAGAGGGGTTTTTCAACAGGAGGGCAGGAGCGTCAGGAAATACCGTGATCAATATAGCTCCAGCTTAATCGTGGGATTCCCGTTATCACATTTATATTTCATGGAGCATATCAGGGACCTGATTGAAAGCCTCGCCGGGAATGAAAAAATCCATCCCATGCTCTTCAGCACGACAAAGTCAATACCGCTGACCAGGCATAAAAAAAACGAAATATTCAAATTTTTTTCATCGAGATACGGCATAGATTATAATAAAAACCTGTTCGCTTACCCATGGCTGAAGACTTCCGGTATTAAACTTCTTTTTGTACTGAGCCTGTCCACATATGGCTGCGAGCTTGACTGTCCAAAGGTCATGTACACACATGGGATGGCCGGTTTAAATTTCTCCAAGGACTTAAAGCATGTAAGAGATCTTTCCGAATACGACGCCGTTTTTTTAAACGGTCCATTGCATAAAAGGGCCCTGCTGACCGCGCAGAAGATACATGGGGGAAGATTGCCCGAGATGTACGAAATCGGGTATCTGAGAGGCGACAGGCTCATGAAACTATCCGGCTCCTTTAACAGAAGCGGCCTGCTCGAATCCCTCGGGCTTCCCGATCTACCAACGGTTATGTACGCGCCCACATGGGGGGAGTTCTCGTCCACTTTCGAATGGATTGATACGGTCATTGAGGTCTGTAATGATATGGACATCAATCTGCTCCTGAGACTGCATCCTTTCATGCTGACTGAACATACAAGATGGAAAACTGGAGGCATAAACTGGAACGAAAAACTCTCAGGTATAGCGGCACGGCATAAACGGGTAAGAATTGTAATGAACCATGATCTGGACGATATAATGCTTGCTTCCGATGTGATGATTACCGATGTTAGTGGAATGGCGCTCGAGTTTCTGACCATATCCAGGCCCGTGGTTTTTCTGCCGGCGCCGAAATTCTTTGAACTCTATGGCACGGAAAGGCCGGAGAACTGGTGCAGACCGGAGTATGAAATTAAAAACAGGGCCGGGCTGAGGGAGGAACTGAAAAAAGCGCTTAAAGGAGAAGGTTTCCTGTACCCGGTTGATAAACTGGTTTATAATAAAGGCAAGAGTCTCGAGGTTATGATCAAGGGAATTGAGCAGGTCATCAGTGCCGGGAGGTAATGTCCTGCGCATCTCGAACAGCAAACGGAAGAGAGGAAAAGGCCCGGTCATGACGACAGCATTTTATTATGATCAGGATAAACGGGCTTAACTCAAATGTTATCCACTGAAAAAAGAATTTTCATTACAGGCACGCAAAGATCCGGGACGACCCTGCTGCGCCTGATTCTGAATTCTCATTCGGAGATTTCCATTCCTG
>JAYWMP010000144.1:0-7743 GCA_035873255.1 Nitrospirota bacterium | reverse complement strand
ACTCTGGAAATTGAGGAGGTTTCGCGTGAAAAGGGGTCTCTCCGGGAGAATATATTTAATAATAAAGATAAGATCCAGGTGGTTGAATCAAAAAAAGCAGAAATAGATAACGAAACCTTAAGCCTTCAGGAAGGGATAGCTCAGAAGAAGGCGGAGATGGAACAATACCGCTCCGAAGTGACCGACATCAAGCTTTTAACAGCTGCAAACCGTGAAAAGATCGAGGCGATGAGGAATGAAATCGAGTCATCGGCGGTAATCCTTGATGGTCTTGAGCGGAAGAAAGATGATCTGCGGGCGGAGAAGGAATCCGTCTTTGCGAAAATAGCGCAGCGTGAAACCGGGATTGCGGAAAATGAAGCAAAACTGAGAAAGCTTGTTGCCGAGGCTGATGCGGTCGGTTCGGATATTTCCGGGAAGAAGGAAGGCATCGAAAAAGAAAACGAAGACCTGATAGAGGTTGAACATGGCCTCAGGATTTTAAGACGGGAGATGACCGAAGTTACAGCCAGGATATCGGACCTGGATGTTATGAGGGCCGAACATAAGCTGAAACTCGACAATCTGTCTGAAAACGTAAGTAATAATTACGGGACGGAGATCGAGAACGTGGAACTAGCGGATGTGACGCAGGAAGAAGAAGACCGGCTTCTGGAACTGAGAAAGAAGATACAGGAGATGGGGCCGGTAAACCTCGGCACCCTTGAAGAATATGAAGAGCTGAGTGCCAGATACCAATTCATGAACGAACAGCATGATGATCTGAAAAAGTCAATTGTGGAACTTGAAGAGGCCATCTCAAAGATAAACAGTACCACCAGGAAGAAGCTCAGGGAGGCTTTTGATGCATTAAACGCGAAATTCGGAGAGGTGTTCATCATCCTGTTTGGCGGTGGAAGGGCCGAGTTGGTGCTGACGGAGGAAAACAATATACTGGAGGCGGGCATTGATATTGTCGCCCAGCCTCCCGGCAAAAAACTGCAGAATATCAACCTCTTGTCCGGTGGAGAAAAGGCGCTTACCGCGTTGTCTCTCCAGTTTGCGAGCTTTCTGCTCAAACCGACGCCTTTATGCATACTTGATGAAGTGGATGCCCCACTTGATGAATCAAACACGGTAAGGTTTACGGAAATGATGCGGGATCTCTCCAGTGAGACACAGTTTGTCGTTGTAACTCATAATAAAACCACCATGAGCGTGGCCCAGCACCTTTATGGTATTACGATGGAGGAAGCCGGTATCTCAAAGGTGATTTCGATGCAGCTTGCCGGGGTATAGAATTGGAAAACAGAAAACACACGAGAGTAAAAAACAATGGTAAGATCAGGGGCAGGACGCTTATGGCGTCTAACCTCGACATCCTGGACCTGAGTCTGAACGGAATAAGGTTCCATTCCCTGAAAAGGGTGAACATAGATAGCAGATACAACCTGAAGATATCCAAAGGCAGTATATCGGTCAACCTTAAAGGTATAATCGTCCGCTCCCTGTTTACGAATAAATCCCTGATAAAAGGTAAAAGCCAGCCGGTTTATGAAGTCGCCATGAATTTTGATCTGCTCAGTGACACTGAAAAGAGTGCACTGGAAGATATTATAAAAATTTTAAATAATGAATGAACTTTCAGAACTCCTGCCCGGTAAGATATCAACGGAGCCGGAAGACCTCGTCTGTTACGGTTTTGATGCCTCGGGGCTTGAAGCCCATCCTTCAGCGGTTGTATGGCCCCTGAATGTTTCCGATGTGGTAAAAATAATGAACTTTGCTTATGCCAACGGTGTTCCCGTCGTCCCGCGCGGCGCCGGCACCGGCATGACAGGGGGCGCGATTCCATCGGGGAGCGCTATTGTAATAAGCTTCGAAAGGATGAACAGGATACTCGATGTCGACAGGGAGAACCTGACTGTACTTGTTGAGCCCGGTGTGATCAATGGAAAACTCCAGAGAGAGCTTGAGCGGCATCAGCTTTTTTTCCCGCCTGATCCGACAAGCATGAACTTCTGCACCATCGGCGGCAATGTAGCTGAAAACGCCGGCGGACCAAGGGCGGTTAAATATGGAGTTACAAGAGACTATGTGATGGGGCTTGAGGCGGTCCTTCCGGACGGCAAGGTCATAAATACAGGTAAAAAGACGGCAAAAGGGGTTGTCGGCTATGATCTCACAAGTCTTCTCACCGGCTCTGAGGGCACGCTTGCCGTCATAACAGAAATAAGACTGAAGACGCTTCCCCTGCCTGAAGATGTAATAACGCTCCTTGTGCTTTTTCGTGAGCTGGAGCAGTCCGGAAACGCGGTCAGCGATATAATATCGCACGGGATAATCCCCAGGACGCTTGAATTCCTGGATAGAGAGGCGATAAATGCCGTTGAAAACTATAAGCCTGTCGGTCTTCCCAGGGATGTGGCCGCAATGCTTCTCATAGAGCTTGACGGTGCGCCTTCCGTAATAAACAGGGAGGCGGAGCAGGTATATGATATCTGCGGTCGTCTTGGTGGAGATGCTGTAATGGCGGAGGATTCCGCTGCGAGAAATAAGCTCTGGGAATCGAGGCGTGCGCTATCTCCCGCGCTCTATCATCTGAGCCCGTCAAAAATAAATGAAGATATCGTAGTTCCAAGGAGCAGGATACCCGATATGCTGAAGATATTGAGCAGGCTGTCTGAAGAGACCGGAATAAAGATAGTAAATTTCGGGCATGCCGGGGACGGGAATATCCATGTTAATTTAATGGTTGACAGGAACAACAGGGAAGAGTACGGGAAGGCCCGAAAGCTTGTTAAGGAGATATTCGGTTATGTGCTCGGGATGGGAGGCACTATTTCCGGAGAGCACGGTATCGGGCTGACAAAATCGGATTATATCTCGATGGAAATAAAGCCCGAAGAACTGGATTTAATGAAGAAGATCAAGAATATCTTTGACCCCGGGAATATTCTGAATCCCGGAAAAATCTTTCCGCGGAGATAAAACCGCCTGTCATTAACAATTATTAATCGCCAATTATTAATGTCTCTTTCTCTGGTGCGACTATTATTTTGTTGCATTTAATGGTTAGTCATTTTATATTGCTATAAGTATATTAATGATGCCGTGAAACTATTTTCAGGGGGGGAGCAATGAAAAAAGATGCAGTCGAAACAGCAATAAAAATGGAGACGGACGCCATCGCCTTTTATGGGGAAGCCGCGGAGAAGACGAGCCACCCGTTCGGGAAAGAGATGTTCAGGGGTTTTGTAAAAGATGAAGCAAGGCATCTTAAAATGCTCAGGAGCATTTTTGGAGGACTCGATATTGATATGGAGTTCGTCAGTCCCAGGGATACGATCAGGACCGTATTCAGCGAGCTGAAAGATGAGATGATGCAGAGGGTCAAGGTCATGGATGACGAAATGGATGCCTTAATCATAGCTCTGAAGATGGAGAAGGAAGGCTTTGATTTTTATAAAAATACCGCCCTGGATGTTCCATCCGGTAAAGAAAAAGAACTTTTCAGCCGTCTTGCGGAAGAGGAGAACGACCATTACCTGATATTAATGGAAACCTGGAATTTCCTGAATAATACGGGCCACTGGTATATGTATGAAGAGAGAGGCATCATCGAGGGCTGATTCATCAGCAGAGAGAAAGAGTCAATATCCGGATGTTGTCCGGGTGGGACCACTCCCGGATAAAAGTAATCCTGCGTAAAATCAGTGCATTGTATATTTTTATAAGGAGGCTTGAATGAACGCGGTAGAATTAAAACCCGGTATATACTGGGTCGGAGCAATAGACTGGGCCATAAGAGATTTTCACGGCTATATTACACCAGACGGTACAACGTATAATAACTACCTTGTAATGGATGAAGAGATAACCCTGATTGATACTGTTAAACTTGATTTTGCGGAAACAACCATAAAAAACATAAGCAACATAACAGACCCGTCCGCAATAAAAAATATAATAATAAACCATATCGAAAACGACCATGTCACAAGCCTTGGCAGAATAATGGAACTGACGCCGGACGCTACTATTTATATAACAGAGAAAGGCAGAAAAGGCCTCGAAAGATTTTTTGACATATCATCCTGGAATATCAGGGCAGTCAAAACAGGCGACACCCTGAATATCGGAAAAAGGAATCTCCTCTTCATTGAAACGGCGATGCTCCACTGGCCTGACTCGATGATGACGTATATAAAAGAGGACAGAATACTCGTGAGCCAGGACGGTTTTGGACAGCATCTTGCCTCCGCAGGCAGATTTGACGATGAATTCATAGAGTCTGAATCAGAGCATAAACTGGATGAAGCGGTAATCGATTATTATGCGAATATACTGATGCCGTTCGGTAATCTTATAAAAAGCAGGATAGGCGAGATACAGGACCTCGGGATAGAGATAGAAATTATAGCCCCTGATCACGGCATCATATGGAGAAAAAATACCGCCGGGATTCTCAAAAGGTACCTTGATATGGCGAACGGCGCGGCAGATATGAGGGTAGTCATCATTTATGATACCATGTGGCAAAGTACAGGGATCATGACAACTCCTTTGGTTCAGGGCATCAGGGATGAGGGAGTTGACTGCAGCGTAATAAAACTCAGGGCGACTCCAGCCAGTGTTGCAATAAAGGAGTTCTGGAGATCCAGGGGTGTTCTGATCGGTACCCCGACGCTTAACAATAAGATGTTTCCTTCTGTTGCCGGGTTTCTGCACCAGCTGGCCGGCCTCCGTCCAAAAAACAGGATCGCGGGTGCGTTCGGGAGCTATGGATGGGGAGGAGGCGCTGTTAAAGAGGCGTATGAATCGTTGAAAGCGATGAAACTTGAGGTATTTGAGCCTGGAGTGGAGTCGTTATACAGGCCGTCTCCCGAAGATGAGAGCAGATGCTATGATTTTGGAAGGGCGTTCGCAAGGGAGGTCAAGGAATATCACAGCCGGTTTAAACAGTAATTTTTTCCGGGAGGAGATTATGGCGGTTAAAAAAGCAGGTGAAAATTACAGATGCAATATATGTGGCAATGAAGTAGCCGTAACAAAAGCCGGTGGCGGCAGTCTTGTCTGCTGCGGTGAAGAGATGGAGTTGATATCTGGTTAACCGCACGCGGGATAATCGTCTTTAGCCCGCATTTTTCGTCCTGACGTGGCATAAACAGCGGTCAGAGACGCTGAAAAAGCCTTGTAATGACGACAGTATTTAATTATGATTCACATAAATGCAGACTTAACATAATCCGGATATTAAGAAAAAGGCTGGCAGGCCGCGCCGGAGGCCCTTAAGGTGTCGCAGACAAGGCATTTCTCATCGCCCCTGCCCGCCTCTTGTTTAGTAAGTTATCGCAGTTAATTGACCGAGAGGTAAAACGATGAAGAGAATCCATTACTGGAGAAGGTTTTTAAAAGGGCTGTTTATAGCGCTGAGGATAATATTCTCCTATAAACTTCTGGAGATATTCGCGCTTTTTATGCCTGAAGAGAGGAAAATCCTCTATCAGAAAACCCTCCATAAAAAGAATGCCTCACTGATAAGAGAAAAGACCCTTGAGATGAAGGGTGTGATGATCAAGGTGGGCCAGTTTCTGAGTTCGAGGATCGATTTCCTTCCGGATGAATACATCTCGGAGCTTTCACAACTGCAGGATAAAGTGCCGCCACATAATTACGATGAGATCAGAAGCCGGATAATTAAGGCATTCGGCGCGCCTCCAGAGGATATTTTTGCGGACTTTGATAGAGTTCCCATAGCCGCCGCGTCACTCGGACAGGTGCATAAGGCGGTTTTAAACGACGGTCAGCAGGTGGCCGTAAAGATACAGTACCCTGATATTGAGAAGATCATAGAGACCGACATAAAAATGTTCGGCATACTTATAAAGATACTGGGCGGCAGATACGGAAAGATAAACCTTGAAATATTGCATGAAGAGTTTTCGAGGATTGTGAGAGCTGAGCTGGACTACATTCAGGAAGGCAGGAACGCCGAGAGGTTCATGGAAAATTTCCAGGACGATGAAAGGGTGATAATTCCTTCTGTAAAGTGGGATTACACCAGGGACAAGGTTCTGACCCTTGAGTTTGTCGGGGGTATAAAGATAACGGAATGCGATACAATGAAAACTTCAGGCATAGACTGCAAAAAGATCGCTAATCTGCTTGCCGAGACATATTCAAAGATGATTTTTATTCACGGTTTTTTCCACGGCGACCCGCATCCAGGGAATCTATCCGTGGCGGAAGGGCCCAGGCTGGTCTTTGTGGATTTCGGAATGGTCCAGGCAATTCCCGAAAAGACCAAAAAGGACCTGCGAAAATTCGCGAACGCGGTAGTTGCGAGAAATATATCCGGAATAATAGATTCCATGGAACGGATGGGTTTTATTATCGAAGGCGCGGATTACGGTGAATTATCGAAAGTAGCGCAGTCTATGATCGACAAATACAGGGACATAACCCCGGTGGAACTGAAGGCGCTTACTGTTGACGATATCTCCGAAGAGATTGACAAGGTAATCGGCATTATCGAATACATCCAGATACCGAATAATTTTATACTGCTCGGGAGGACAATAGGCATGCTGAACGGAATCGCGTTCAGTCTTAATCCGGAGGTCAATATAATCGAAATCGGCAAGCCCTATATAAAGGATTTTCTGAAGAACAGTCGCGAGGAGATGACAAAGGAAATCTTTGCTGACTTAAGGGGCAAAGCTCTCAGATTGTGGGAACTGCCTTCGCAACTGGGCGACTTTCTGTCAAAGGCAAACAGGGGTGACTTGTCCTTCAAGTTTTCCCAATCGGAAATGGAGGAGATTTCAGCTCAATTCAAAACCATGACAAAAGTTATGATGCTCGTTATCCTGACAGTGACCACGGCTGCTTCATCCCTTTTTTTTCTTTTTATGGGCAGCAGGCCCCTGTCTGCGGTTGCCGCGGGCACAGCGGTTATATTGGGACTACTCTCGGTTTACAGACTGATGAAAGATTAGTGTCATATCAGGATTGACAGGACACTGGGTTGTATGCGTAGTGTTTGCGCCGTATTACGGGAAGGCCAATACCCATATCTGTAAAATTATGTTTGCATAGACGCCGGCTAATATATCGTCCGCCATAATGCCAAGGCCTTTATCCAGCCCTCTTTCGAGATTGGCTATCGGAAACGGTTTCAGTATATCGAAGAACCTGAACAGGAAAAACGCCGCAAAAACAAAGCCCGGCGTATGCGGCAGATAAAAGACAGAGACAAAAAAGCCTATTAGTTCATCTATTACTATACGACCGCTGTCCTTTTCGTTGAATGCTTTCTCGGCCCTAGTTGAGGCATGGATGCCTATTACAGTCCCGAAGATGATTATCAGGATATGAGCTGTTATGGACGGTTTAAGTATAATGAATAATATAAGGCCCAAAAGGCTTCCGAATGTCCCCGGGGCAAATGGAATATAGCCGATAAAGCCGGCAGTGGCTATATATTTAAAAAGTGTTTTGATGAATTTATCGATTTTCAATGATTCGTCGTCAGTTGTTTTTTATATTTCCATCCGGAACCTTTTATTCAGACAGACCGGGGCATCAGCAGACCAGATGCCCGGCGTTCTGGTTTAAAGCCATTGGACATATTAACATAAATATCGTTTGACTTATGGTCTCCTTGATAACGGAAGTACCCGGCATGTAAGCCGCATTAAGTGAAGGCTGATTTTATCCTTGACTTAGGAAGGCCAATTGTATAAGCTATATTTATCAACG
>JAYWMP010000099.1:0-3683 GCA_035873255.1 Nitrospirota bacterium | reverse complement strand
GAATTTAAGTCAATAAATTAAATGGTCCCTGAGTTCACATCACAGTTTAATCTGGTATAATTTCACTAATGAAAGAAGCTCTCTTATATGAGAAACTTGGGGGTACGGACATAATATGCCATTTATGCGCTCACAACTGCTTGATCCATAAGGGAAAAAGAGGACTATGCGCGGTCCGTGAAAATAGAGATGGTAAATTATACAGCATGGGATACGGCAAACTGGTCTCGATCAGCATCGACCCTGTCGAGAAGAAACCTCTTTTTCACTTTCTTCCCGGATCCAGATCACTCTCAATAGCCGCAGCCGGGTGCAATTTTCGCTGCAAGCATTGTCAGAACTATGAAATATCCCAGCATCAGGGAAAGCAAACCTCCATTCCCGGCAGAGAGACAACTCCCGAGGAAGTTACAAGCACCGCGCTGAGGAACAACTGTGAGAGTATCTCATATACTTATACGGAACCAACGATCTTTTTTGAGTTCGCGTATGACTGCGCTAAACTCGCGCACGAAAAAGGCCTTAAAAATATATTTGTAAGCAACGGATATACCAGCCCCGAGGCTGTAAAGCTCATAGCCCCCTATCTTGACGCGATCAACATTGACCTGAAAGGCAGTGATCAATTCTACAGAGAGATCTGCGGCGCAAGACTCAATCCGGTAAAAGAGACGGTTAAACTAATGAAAAAACTCGGGATATGGGTCGAGACGACCACGCTTATCATACCAGGGCTTAATGACTCGAAAAAAGACCTTGGAGACATAGCGGATTTCATCAGGTCGGTCGATCCCTCAATTCCATGGCATATAAGCAGGTTTTATCCGACTTACCGCCTTATGGACAGACCTCCAACCCCGGTAACAAAATTAATTGAGGCCATGGACCTGGGATATAAGTCAGGCCTCAGGTTTGTGTATATCGGAAATGTCCCCGGCGAAAAGGGCGAAAGCACATTCTGTCCGTCCTGTAACACGTTGTTGATCAACCGCATCGGCTACACGATATCCAAATTCCGGGTAAAAGCCGGTAGATGTCCTGAATGCGGCAGCCATATAGCGGGTATATGGTCATAATCTTCTCACGCTCTTAACCTGTATCAATTTTCAACGCCATAATAACCGCGTCTTCAACGGGTGATGTATAATATCTTTTTCTTCTCCCCAGAACTTTAAACTCAAACCTTTCATACAACCTCGTTGCAGCGTCATTGGACGCCCTTGTTTCGAGAAAAATAATTCCGCACTTATTATTCTCCATGCAGTCGATTATCTCACCAACCAGTCGCGCCGCAATACCCCGTCGTCTGAACCCGGGATGGACCGCAAGATCAAGGATATGGCCCTCGTCAATTATCTGCTCCGCACAGATATAACCTATCACCCTGCCGCCTATCCTGGCCGTCTTTGCAATCGCCCTCTGTTTGTGTATCTCATTATAAAAAAGCGTCTCCGGCCAGGGCGTGGTGAATGATTCGAGTTCGATCCCGACCACCTCCGGCAGATCGCTTATCTCCATATCGCCGATTATGAGTTCTTTTAACGCCTTTCGAGCCATTTCACTTCAGCCTCGGATTTTCTAATATATAAAGGCGCCATATCTGAAATGTCAGCGTATTCTCCCTTTATCGCCTTCGACATGCCGAGCATCGCTACATTCGAGGGAGAGGGGACCATCTTGTCTCCAGGCGACATAACCGCTCTTTCCCCCATTATATTCAGAATCAGATCTTCATAAAGCAGCGCCCCATCCCCGGCAAAGATAATGCCGCCCCGCAGCTCCTTTAATAACTCCGCCGGTCTTATCGACGTCTCTTCCATGATTTTTACAAATCCATGCGTCCGCCATTGAAACAGCGCCGTATATACTTCTTTTTTTCTGGCATCAAGCATCAGGCAGACAGGATACATGCTGAAGGGAAAGTTCCAGGCAAACGCATCGAGAGTGGGAACAGCCACAACAGGCTTTCCTGTGGCATATGATAGTCCTTTGACAGTGCCGAGCCCGATCCTCAGGCCGGTAAACGAGCCGGGACCTATCGCTATCGCAAAGGCATCGATCTCCCGCATGCCGGTCTCCGCCTGCTGGAGCGTATTATGGACAGCGGTCATCAGTTTTTCAGAATGTGTGGTTTTGACATTCAGCCTTGTCTCGGCGACAAGGCCGATCCGGTCGTCGGCAACGGCAACACCGCCGAGCATTGTCGATGTCTCGATCGCTAGTATCTTCATAACGTTTATTATATATTAACCCTGCGGCCTCATGAAATTAAATGGGCTTCGGCATAGCGCATAGCGTAACGGATAAAAGAAGTTCAATGTTTAAGGCGCAAACAAAAAAGCAATGAGTAACGAACTAAGATGAAAGGCAAAGCTCAGACAGTCAGGTGTCTCCTTTCAAATATTTTCTTGCAAAAACAGCTGAGGCGAAGAGACATATTATTCCAGCGAGAGTTATCGCATTAGTTGTGCCGATGAGGTCCGCAGTCATGCCTGTTATCGCGTTCCCTATCGGGACCGAACCGAGAAACAGAAAGGAATAAACACTCATCACCCTGCCCCTGAGTTCGTCCGGTACTGAAACCTGTATATAGCTGTTGGCGGCCGCAAGGTAGCTTACTATGCCCCAGCCCCCGAACATAATCACAACAAGAGAGACCCAGAATATTTTTGAGATCGAGAAAACAAGCAGGGTCAATGAAAAGCATAGCCCCGCCACGGCCATATACCGGGGCTTGTTATCAATATCTCCCTTTGCCGCTATTGCTAGCGCAGCCGCCAACGCACCTGCTCCCGATGCCCCGACCAGAAAGCCGAATCCCCTCGCGCCCCGATGAAAAACCTCCGCCGCAAACACAGGCAATAATGTTATAAACGGAAGGCCCGCCAGACTGAGAAAAGCCACAAGTAGCATCACATGCCTGACCTCCCTGCCGTTCCTTATAAACGCCAGCCCTTCCAGGAGATCGCTGAGAACACCTCCTGACTTCACCCTGATATCACCCTGCAGGTCCATCATCAGGAGAGCCGCTATGGCGGCGAGGAAACTGACGGCGTTGATGAAGAAACAGGCTGGAAGTCCGAGATACGCTATTGACATCCCCGCTATCACAGGCCCGATCATTCTCGCGCCATTAAATGCAGCTGAGTTCAGGGCTATAGCATTGACTATATGCCCCTTACCGACCATCTCGATAAGAAAAGACTGCCTTGTGGGGATGTCAACGGCATTTATTACTCCCAGAAAAGCGGCGAGTACCGCAACGTGCCAGACGGTGATCAGGCCCATACTTGAAAGGATTCCCATCGTCAACGCGGGGATAATCGAAAGCCCCTGCGTAAGCAGAAGCAGTTTTCTTTTCGGAAACCTGTCGGCAATCACACCACCGAGCAGCGTAAATAATAAAATCGGTAGAGAAGCCGCGGCAGCGACCAGACCGAGATACAGTGGCGATTTGGTAAGACTGTATACAAGCCACCCCTGCGCCACGGCCTGCATCCATGTTCCTGACAGCGATATAATCTGTCCGAACCAGAAAAACCTGAAATTTCTGGAATATAAAGCGGAAAACCTTTGTGGACCTGACATCATGTAGTTTAACCTAAAATAAAAAGTCGGATAATTTTATTTTGCAAAGCAATTGGATTTATAATAATCATTGTTAAATATGTACTCAAGTATCT
>JAYWMP010000203.1:0-3399 GCA_035873255.1 Nitrospirota bacterium | reverse complement strand
TTTTTTTACTCTTTATGCCGAGAGCCTTTTCCGTCCCTTTTTTCTTCTCCTCTTGATTATCGCACGACCGCCCGTGGAACTCATCCTTTCGCGAAAGCCATGTGTTCTCTTTTTCCTAATCGTATGTGGGTGAAATGTTGTATATGTTCCCATAATTTTATCCTAACTTTATATATTAATCTTTAATGCCTGTTAATGTCAACTTATTTGTGATCATTCCTGTTGAATTAATCGCGGGAAAGTAGTTATTACACAGTGTTATATATATCGCTCTGATGACATATTGGCCTTTTCCCGGTCACCTCCGGCGGTCTCCTGCTGATTTTATTTCAGGTTTGCCGTGCGTCCATTATCTGTTTTTCCCTGTTGAACCGAACCCTCCCTCACCCCTCACTGTTTCAGATAGCTCGTCAACTTCGATATGAATAACAGGGATTACTTCTTTTATGACACCCTGTGCTATTCTCTCTCCTTTTTCTATTTTGTATTCACTGCCGCCGTTATTCAGAACAATAATTCCCAATTCTCCTCTGTAGCCGGAATCAATGGTTCCTGGAGCGTTGGCTATTAATACAGGTGTTTTTAGTGAAATCCCGCTTCGTGGTCTTATCTGCATCTCATATCCTGGTGGTATTTCTACTTTCAGTCCTGTTTTGACTATTTTTCTTTCATATGGAGTTAATACCACGTCTTCTATTGAAGTAAAATCGAATCCCGCATCTCCTTCGTGCACATATGAAGGGATGACGGCCTCCCGATGAATTTTTTTCCATTTAATTGTTACTGTTGTATGACACATAACGTTATCCTCCGTTGGTTAATTGATATCAAGGGAAAAGACAGTGCTACAATCTATAACACCGACCAGGTTTTTTATCAATACTTATTATAACTGTCTTAATAAGAAATGATACGAATTGTGTATTTTATTGAATTGTCCGGGAAGATATCACCAGAGATCCGGGACAGACTGTCAAGACCAGAACCCGGGGTTTAAAGGGCTGCATTGCGAGAATTTTTTTAAAATACCTTCCCGGTAGATTTGCTGGAAGAACTGGCTGATTGCCGGCTGATATGTGCATCCCTGATATGAAAACTGAATCCCTGTGAATGGTGGTCGGTCAATTCATCAAACAAACCGGGGGCGCCGTCAACTTTACCGGCCATTGTCATGCCCGAAGCCTGCCAAAAAATCAATCCCATGGTCCACGCCTCAGTCATCCCCAATCCTTAAGCGGGAATGACTGATTAATTAGTGTCTGTCCATAAATTCAGCCTCTTTATCTGTCATTCCGGCAGTCCTTAAGCCGGTCGACGCGACTCGCGCGAAGACTTACATCGAGAATCCAGTGTTTTCAATGCCTTCTTGATGTCCTAGACCCCCGATCGGAGTCGAGGGCAGGCTTCGGGCATGACAAAAATTTAAAATGGCAATTTATAAACAGACTCTAAATATGAGTACGTTTATGCAACGTTAAGGGTAACAGGAAACTCGGACAGAGCTGAAAGTGATCTGACAATATTGTTTAAAATATAGGGAATCCGCCTCTCCATGCAGGAATTGAATTTCATAAGAAACTTCCGAACAGATTACTCAGCTCATTCGGGATCATCTCCTCTTAATAAGAGCTGCTGATATCTTTTCCAGAATCTTACCTGGTGTAAATGGAATTGAAAGAACCAGGAGCCGATTATATAATCCTGGAATAATCACTTTTTTATTTCTCATGAACTCGCGATAAGCGATTGTGGCTACTTCCTGCGGCTCCATCACGAATCTGCTGAAGAGCAATGTATTTTCCATATTCGCCTTTTTGGCGAATTCCGTTTTTGTTGCGCCGGGGCATAATGTTGATACCGTCACCCCTGATCCCGCAAGCTCGGCCCTGATAGCGCTTGAAAAACTCAGAACATATGCCTTGGAAGCGCAGTATACGGCATCCAAAGGGCAGGGGGCAAATGAACCTGTTGAACCAAGATTCAATATCTTGCCGTACTTATTTTTAATCATTGCCGGCAAAAAGAGCTTTGTCAGGTGTGTAAGCGATGCGATATGCACCTGCAACATATGCAGTTCTTTCTCAAGGCTTGTTTCGTAAAACGGACCACTTTCATTGAATCCGGCATTATTTACCAATATATCGATATGAATCCCCTGCCTTTGAACGTCTGAAAAAACTTCTTCAGGTGCTTTAGACTCCGAGAGATCCTGTGCAAGTGTGTAAACCTCTCCTCCGTACTTCTTTTTCAGGTCTTCTTTTTGTACTCTTAGCTTTTGCTCAGCTCTGGACACGAGAACCAGATTGAACCTCTCCCTTGCAAGAACTTCACTCAATTCCTGTCCGATTCCGCTGGTAGTTCCGGTGATAAGGACTGTTTTCTTTTCATTTTGATCATTGTTTTTCATGTTGTTCCCCTCCATTAATTGACCTTCGGTCATTTCAATGGCAAAAAATTTTTATTTTTTGTTGTCCGTCTTTATTCCGTTTATGAGCAGCACAAGCATTTCCGATAATTTTTCATCAAAATTCAGTTGGAATACCTCCATTTCTTCCTTTTCTATGACTTGTTTGACTGACGGCGACGGGCGGGATAATTGGATAAGCCCTATAAGCAGCACCTGCAAATGCAGCAACAACCGGGCCCCGTCATTCTTCTGCGGAAAAGGAAGGCATCGTTCGATCAACCGACCGGTAGCCTGAATTTCGGTTAATAAAAAGCGCTTAAATTCCAATGCGGTTTTATAGTCGACGTTTCGTTCTAAAATGATATGAAGGATGGGCGTGAGTCGGGTCATCAGAGGATGACTACTTATGGCTGCCATTATATTTTCCACAAAATCATCTGTACCGCATTCCTTTTTTTGCCGCGCTAAGGTATGCAGCCGCTTGTTGACATCCTCAAACCAGGATTTATATTCCCTGCTCTGCAACTGCAAAAAAAGCTCTTCTTTTGTTTTGAAATACAGAAAAATCGTTCCTTTTGCCAATCCTGCTTTGCGGGCAATGCGGGCGATGCTGATGTCATGATAATCATCCCCGGCCAGGAGTTCCGCCGCGGCATCCAGAATATCATTCCGCCTTTCCATCTTTTCGTCATTACTGATTGCGCGCCGCTTAATGCCCATCATCTTCTCCAGCTGACTTTTGGTCATTAATATAACTGACCTTAGGTCAGTTGTTAAGTGCTTTTTTCAGAAATTATACTTGGATTAGTGGTAATGGGTGCGCCTGTGCCGAGTCGAATAATAGCCCATGCTTTGGTTATTGTGTTGGTCTGTTCAGTGTTTTAACCCTTAGATTCGGGCATTTCTATCTATTTTCGCCATATTAACTGAAAAATTACGCTTGCGTAAGGATGAATAGAATTTTTATAATTATGTTCAAACCTTTTGAACTG
>JAYWMP010000032.1:0-3901 GCA_035873255.1 Nitrospirota bacterium | reverse complement strand
TAATAAGGAATGGTGCTAACTTCCCAAGTAACAGCAATATTTCAAGTGAACTGTACCTGCAGTCATATTGTAATTAAATTATAGCGGTGTCTGTTTAAACATGATATGTCTTTGATGGATTTTCCTGGGGACTTTTCGGCGGGTCAAGGGGTAGCAGCATGATAAAGTTAACGCTTTTTATTAAATCACGGAAGGAATGATCAGTATGAAACGGTTGGTGTCTGAACCTTTAATTGCGACTCTTGCTTTATGCCTGTTTTTTGCATCTTTTCTTTCCGGTTGCGCGCACTACGGGGGATTGACACTGGAGTCGTCCGATGTTGTGGCACTGAACCGTCAGGATGAAGATCTGGAATATGTTTTAGGGGTTGGAGACAGGATCGCGGTAAAGTTTTTTTACAGAGAGAAGCTGAATGAGGAAGTCACTGTAAGGCCGGACGGAAAGATATCCCTGCAGCTGATAGGGGATGTCCGGGCCGCCGGTCTGACGCCGGACCAGCTGGAGGAAGTGATCACGCGGGAATATTCCGGGACGATTAAGACTACTGGCGGCGCCTATGCCATGAATATTGGAGACAGGATCGCGGTAAAGTTTTTTTA
Source organism: Nitrospirota bacterium (assembly GCA_035873255.1). Lineage (GTDB taxonomy): Bacteria > Nitrospirota > Thermodesulfovibrionia > Thermodesulfovibrionales > UBA6898 > JAJRYC01. Next base: position 3,301 of record JAYWMP010000032.1, on the reverse strand, counting down.
CAGAGAGAAGCTGAATGAGGAAGTCACTGTAAGGCCGGACGGAAAGATATCCCTGCAGCTGATAGGGGATGTCCAGGCCGCCGGTCTGACGCCGGACCAGCTGGACTCGCTGCTTACTGAAAAATTCTCGGAGGTTATGGATTCACCCGAAGTCGCGGTTATAGTGATGGAGACCCGGATGCCCGAGGTTGCGGTAATAGTCAGGGACTTTGCCGCGGACAAGGTCTATGTGGGGGGTGCGGTTGCAAGACCCGGCATGATAGAGATTAACGGAATGTTGAGGGTGTTCGATGCCGTGATTCAGAGGGGCGGACCTCTGGACACAGCTGAAATTAAAAATGTCATTCTCATCAGGTACAGCGGGTCTTCAGAACCGCAAACCTATTCTCTTAACCTGAAAAAGATAATAAGGGGGGAAATACCCGACGTAAAATTAAGGCCTTATGACATTGTATATCTGCCGAGGACGTCAATCGCAAAGGTTGATTTATTCGTGAGGCAATACTTTTACAACCTCTTGCCTGATCAGGTGCTGTTCAGTTTTCCTTATGACCTGAATCCTGAGGTGCGGGTCAAAGACTGATTACCTGGGCGGGGCAGGAATCAGACTGTTTTTTATATGTGGATGAACCATTTTAAACGGGGAGTATAATGTAATGAAGTCGGAACGAGTCTTTATAACAGGATGTGGCGGAATGCTTGGAAGCGCCATATACCCTTTCTTTGCTTCCAGGTATGAAGATGTTCTTGCAAGTGACAGGATAGTAAATGAAAAGTGGCTGATGCGGCTGGATGTCCGGGATGACGATCATCTCGCCCGGATGTTTAAAGAATACCGGCCTGATATCGTTCTTCATCTTGCGGCTGAAACCAATCTGGAATATTGCGAAACCCATCCGGAAATTACCATTGCTACCAATGCCGTCGCCACCAGAAATATAGCAAAGCTCTCGGAAGAGTATGGCGCCATGCTTATTTATATCAGTACCGCTGGAGTATTTGACGGTAAAAAAAGCGGCTTTTATACCGAGGAGGACCAGCCGAATCCGATAATGGTGTATGGGCGGACAAAATATGAAGGCGAACTGTATGCCCTGGAGAACTGTTCCAGAACGTTTGTGGTGCGGGCCGGATGGATGATGGGCGGAGGACGGGACAAGGAGAAGAAATTCATATTCAAGATCCTGGAGCAGGTGGCCCAGGGCAAAAAAGAGATTTTTGCCGTAAATGACAAGTGGGGCACGCCCACATATACATATGATTTTGCGATGAATCTGTTCAGGCTGATGGAGACCGAAAAATACGGGACGTACCATATGGTTTGTGAAGGTGAAGGCTCCCGGTACGACGTTGCCGAAGAAATCCTGAAAATATGCGGAATAAGCGACATCGATTTGGTCCCCGTGGATTCCGGTTATTTTGAAAAAGAGTATTTTGCGCCACGGCCACGTTCAGAGATGATGTCCAACGCCAACCTTGGGAAACATGGAATAAACTTCATGCGACCGTGGAGAGAGTCCCTGTCTGATTATATTGAAAATTACTTTTTTGATTTTATGAGGCAACCCGGACTATATCAGGTCAAAAAGGAAAGAAGGAAGCATCTCAGGGAAGATTGCGGTATTCCTGTGACATATTCAATAAAGGGGGAAGCCGGAAATATTCTTTATTCAGGCATATTGATCAATAAGTGCGTCTCCGGCGCCGGACTTATTACTTCCACCGCCCTGCAATCCGGGCAAATTATTGTTTTCAGGGACGAGAAAGGTTCCCTGCTCCAGCCTGATGCCGGTGGAGAGCATTTCATGAACGAGGAAAACAGCTACAGGGTTGGACTGGAATCCCTTAATGCCGGTCATTTTGCGGCGGTCAAAGTCCTCCAGGTGAAAACAAAGGATTTTTTTCAGGATAATGAAGGGAAAATCCGGCGACTGAATACCATCTCCGGGATGTCGTTATGATCCCGGGTGTAAGAGGAGTCAAGGAAGATGTATAATAGATGAAAGTAGTATTTTTACAGCAGGACTCTTTTGTGAAGATCGCGGTGGAACAACTCTATGCCGTTCTGAAGGAGCATGGCCATGAGAGTGATTTGTTTATAGAATCGGGTGAGAAGAATTTTCTGCAATCCGTCCTTGAAAGCGGCGCCGATCTTTTTGCCTTTTCCTGTACTACCGGCGGCGAATACTGGGTGTTGCAGACGGCCGAAAAATTAAAAAGAAATACCACCACCCCGATCATGGTCGGTGGCCCTCACCCTACTTTTTTCCCGGAGATGATTAAAGATTCCAGCATTGACTACATTAACCGCGGTGAGGGCGAGTATGCATTGCTCGACCTGCTTGAAGCGCTCCGGAACAATCCCGGGAAGATCCGGAATATACCCAATGTCTGGTCGAAAGGACCTGATGGAAAGATATTCGAAACAGACGTCAGACCATTTATCAGCGACCTTGATGACCTGCCCGCGCCCGATTTTGATATATACGCCAAATACAGGTATTTAGTCCCCTACAACAGCGAGATGTATTCCATGATGACGGGGAGGGGTTGTCCGCATAACTGCAATTATTGTTTTAATAAAACGTACAAGGAGCTTTACAGGGGGAAGGGCAGGTATCTCAGAAAAAGAAGCCCGGAAAATGTTATGCGGCAACTTGTTCACGCAAAGGAAAGATATGCTATAAGAAAGATAAATTTTGTGGACGACTGTTTTTTCAGTTTCCCGGGCTGGTTGCGGGAGTTTGCCGGTCTGTACAAAGAAAAAATAAACCTGCCATTCATTGTTAATGTGGAAGCTACGCATGTAAAAGAAGAATATGTACGGCTGATCAGGGAGATGGGATGTATCTGTGTCAGAATGGGTGTGGAGACCGGGAATGAGCATCTGAGGCGGAATGTGCTGAATAAAAAAATCACCAACCAGCAGATAAGGACTGCGGCAGGATATATCAAGAGTTACGGTATTAAACTTTCCACCTATAATATTCTGGGACTGCCGGGCGAGACACTGGAGAGCACCCTGGAGACGTACAGGCTTAACAAGGAGATCGGTACCGATTTCACCCAATGCTCCCTGTTGCAGCCCTATCCAGGTACGGAGATCCACCAGTATATTTCAGAAAAGGGTTATCTTGCGGATGATACTCTGGATGCTTCCTTTTTTTCCTCAAGCGGAATCAGGATGGAAAACAAGAGGGAAATTGTTAATCTGCAGAAGCTGATGCAATTTTTTATTCAGGTGCATGTCCCGTTATTTTTGGTTAAAATTATCATCAAGCTGCCCTCGAACCCGGTTTTT
>JAYWMP010000307.1:0-6519 GCA_035873255.1 Nitrospirota bacterium | reverse complement strand
AAATAAGTGTCAATAATAACCTTATTACCGGCTACAGGTTATATCCATAGTATACTACAATCCAATACTTTCCCTGATGGCCGACAAGGCGTGTTTACCCGGCTGATTAATAATTGAAAGTAACAAGGTCCGGGCATTTTCCCGGCGGCCTTTCCTTGACTTAGGGCATGCCCTCGGATAAAATATATACTTTAAAGGATGATACATGCAGATAGCGATTGGTTGTGATCACGCCGGACTCGGACTAAAAGAAGATATAGTAGAGCTAGTTAAAAGTCTCGATATCGAAGTTATCGATTGTGGTACAAACAGTACGGAATCCGTCGATTATCCGGATTTCGGGAAAAAGGTATCGGAACTGGTCTCTTCCGGCAAGATAAAAAAAGGCATATTGATCTGCGGTACCGGCATAGGCATGTCAATGGTCTCGAATAAATTTCCCAATGTAAGGGCGGCGCTCTGCAATGACCTTTTTACGGCGCAGATGAGCCGTAGACACAACGACGCGAACATTCTGGTCATCGGCGGTAGAATCGTCGGGAAAGATCTTGCTGTCGAAATCGTAAAAACATGGTTAGCTACGCCTTTTGAAGGAAACAGGCACCTTATAAGAATCAATAAAATCAAGGCAATAGAGGAAGACTTGAACAGACATGGACATTGCTGATCTAAAAAATATTGACCCACAGGTTCACGAAGCAATCAGGAAAGAACGGGAGAGAGAGCATGAAAAGATACTGCTTATCGCTTCGGAGAATTACGTAAGCAGGGCCGTGCTTGAGGCGCAGGGTTCTATTTTTACAAATAAATATGCTGAAGGTTATCCCGGAAAGAGATATTACGGCGGGTGTGAGTTTGCCGATATAGTTGAAGACCTTGCCATTGAGCGGGCAAAACACCTTTTTAATGCGGAACACGTTAATGTTCAGCCGCATTCCGGCTCCCAGGCCAACATGGCTGTTTATTTTGCGATGCTCAGGCCCGGTGACACGGTTCTTGGCATGAACCTGAGCCATGGCGGCCATCTTTCACATGGAGCCTCCGTGAACTTTTCGGGTATATTCTATAAAAGTATTTCTTATGGCGTTAATAAAGAAGGTTATATTGATTATGACGACATAAGGAGACTAGCGCTTGAGCACAGGCCCAGGATGATAGTGGTCGGCGCCAGCGCCTACTCAAGAATTATAGACTTCAAAATTTTCTCCGACATAGCAAAAGAAACTGGGGCCTATCTTATGGCGGATATCGCCCATATCGCGGGACTGGTCGCCACGGGGCTGCATCCTTCCCCGGTCCCCTATGCCGACTTTGTGACTACGACAACCCATAAGACACTGAAGGGTCCGCGCGGCGGCATGATAATGTGCAAGGCGGAATATGCAAAGGCGATCAACAAAATGATATTCCCGGGAATACAGGGCGGCCCGCTGGTGCATATCATAGCTGCAAAGGCGGTAGCACTGAAAGAAGCCGCGAGCGACGGGTTCAGGGAATATCAGCAGAGAGTCGTTGATAACGCTAAAAAACTGGCTGAAGAGCTGATCGGAAAGGGCTTCAATATAATTTCCGGTGGAACTGACACACACCTCATGCTTGTCGATCTCGTCAATAAGGATATAACCGGCAAAGATGCGGAATCAGCGCTGGATAAAGCAGGAATAACCGCAAACAAAAACGCTATTCCCTATGATATACGACCGCCCACGATAACCAGCGGGATACGTCTCGGCACCCCGTGTATAACCACAAGGGGCATGGGAACGGAGGAGATGGTGGAGATAGCCCGTTTAATAGCTTCCGTGATAGACAACAGCAAGGAACCCGAGGCGATTAAGGCCGATGCCGCCAGGGTCAAATATCTCTGTGACAGATTTCCGGTTTACAGGGACTGAGGGCAGATGAAATGTCCTTACTGTGAAAATCCCGAAGACAGGGTTATAGACTCGAGAACAAGTAAGGAAGGAAACGCCATCCGCAGAAGGCGTGAATGTCTTGAATGCGGTAAACGCTTCACCTCGTACGAAAGGATAGAGGACCTTGTTCCTATGGTTGTCAAGAAAGACGGGAGGCGTGAACCGTTTGATATGGACAAGCTGAGGGATGGTCTCTTTATCGCCTGCAAGAAAAGGCCGATCGAAACAGACAGGCTTGCCCGGATTGTAGAAAATATCGAGAAAAAACTGATGGGACTTGGAGTCAAGGAGATACCGAGCACCTGGATAGGGGAAGAGATGATGTCTTCGCTCAAGAAACTCGACAAGGTTGCGTATGTAAGATTTGCGTCTGTATATCACCAGTTCAAGGACATAGCCGACCTGATGGACGAGGTAAAGACACTTTTCGAGAACAAAGAGAAGACATAGCCGGTCGCTAGTGTTCCTCCCATCCCTTCACTGATTTATTGACTTGAATGGTGGGCGATACTGGTTTCGAACCAGTGACCTCTGCCGTGTGAAGGCAGCGCTCTCCCGCTGAGCTAATCGCCCCGATTGTTCCTGTATCCCTATGCCCTGCCGACACAGAAATATTTGAACCCGAGTTTTTTCATCTTCTCCGGTTCGTATATATTTCGCAGATCAAAAAAATACGGTTTTTTAAGCAGCTTTTTAATCCTGGCCAGTTCCAGACTCCTGAACTCATTCCATTCGGTTACTATAATAACAGCGTCGGCATCTTTTGCACAATCATAAGCATCCTTAGCGTATTTTATCCTGTTCCCGAGTATTTCCTTTGTATCCTCCATCGCCGCCGGGTCGAATGCCTTGATCTTCGCCTTTTCCTTTAAAAGGTGATTTATTATGTCTATTGAAGGGGCTTCACGCATGTCATTGGTATTGGGCTTGAATGAAAGACCGAGCACCGCGAATGTCTTACCTTTGATATCACCCATCCCGCTCTTTATCTTCTCGGTCATCCGCTTCCTCTGCCTGTCATTGGCATCCACCGCTGATTTAACGATGCTGAGTTCGATGCCGTTTTCTTCGGCGATTGTGAGCAGCGCGCGCGTATCCTTAGGGAAACAGGAACCCCCATAGCCGGGGCCGGGGTGCAAAAATTTCGGGCCTATCCTTTTGTCCAGTCCCATGCCTTTTGCAACCATATGCACGTCCGCTCCAACTTTTTCGCAGAGGTTCGAGAGTTCGTTTATGAATGATATTTTTGCGGCTAGGAAGGAATTCGAGGCGTATTTTATAAACTCGGCGGTCTCGATAGTTGTTTCGACAACCGGAGTTTCTATAAGATAAAGAGGGTTGTAAAGATCTTTCAGTATCGCTATCGCCTGCTGGCTTCTTGCTCCGATCACAACCCTGTTGGGCCGCATGAAATCCTCGATCGCGGAACCCTCTCTTAAAAACTCTGGATTGGAGACTATATCAAAATCGATCTGCTCCTTTAATTTCTTCGATATGATCTTCATCAGCCTTGCGCCTGTTCCAACCGGCACGGTGCTTTTCATCACAATTACTTTGTAATTTTTAATGTTCCCGGCGATTTCAGCGGCCACTTCTTCAACATGACTCATGTCCGCGGAGCCGTCGCCGCGCGGGGGGGTGCCGACAGCAATGAAAATAACAAGAGATGAATCAACGGCATCCTGGATTTTTGTCGAAAACTTAAGACGACCGTTTTTGATATTTTTTTTGACAAGGCCTTCAAGCCCCGGTTCATAAAAGGGGATTTCACCCTTTTTCAGTAATTTTATTTTTTTCTCGTCCTTATCAATGCATGTACTGAAGACACCGAATTCAGCAAAGCAGGCGCCGGTGACGAGTCCAACGTATCCAGTTCCGATTATTCCTATATGCACTTGATCCTCCCGTATTCCAGTCCGACAGATAACCTGGTATATTATACAAAAAAATTTAAAATGTTAGTATGGCTTTTCCCATGCCCGGACATATTTCAGGAACGTATAATAACTGTACAGGACAGCGAGTATCAGCCCATGCGTTCCATCAAGAAATCCGAGCCTCAGGAAAAACATTTTCATAAATGTAAAGACCGGTTTGACCGTGATGGAAAACAGACCCGGGCTTCCGGAATTCTTTCGTATCTCCTTTGCGGCAAGTGCGGAGTAATTCTCCATTTTTCCCAGGAAATCAGAGATTGTCCTGTAAGTATAATGCAGAAGCGGATTTTCGAGATGACCGGCATTACCCTCCAGCACAACCTTCTCATGCACCTCCCGGTCTTCGATAAAGGCCTTGTCCTTCCTGAAAAGCCTGAGTGTATGGTCCGGCCACCATCCGCTGTGTTTTATCCATCTGCCGAGGAAGAAGTTTTTTCTCGGCAGATAAAAACCGTCGGGCCCCGGCTTCGAAAGGACCGCTGTAATCTCATCTCCAAGCTCCGGCGTCAGCCTTTCATCCGCGTCAAGTATTAATACCCATGGCCCTTTCGCGTAATCAACAGCCTTCTGTTTCTGCCGTGCGTATCCTTCCCACGGAGACTGAAAGATCTTGTCAGTATAGGACTTGCAGATCTCGATCGTCCTGTCACTGCTGAATGAATCGACGACAACGATCTCCGCAGCGCCTGCAACGCTTTCAAGCGCGTCCTTGATGTTTCTTTCTTCATCTTTTGTAACTATTACGACGGAAACAGGAAGCAATTATGACTCCCGGGCTGAACTTAATAAATCTAAAGAATACATTCTATTTAGTGTCTGTCCATAAACTCAGTCTCTCTATCTGTCATTCCCGCAGTCTGTTGAGCGGGTCGACGCGACTCGCGCGAGGACTTACATCGAGAATCCAGGCTTTTCAATGAGTTCCGGATGCCCGATTAAATACTCCGGGCATAATAAAAATTAAAAATGGCGATTTATAAACAGACTCTATTTAGCAGCTATTTTCCCATATAAGGCCGATATATTGCCAATATATTTCTCAAATGTAAATTCTTCAGCACTGCGTCTTGCGTTTTCCGCCATGGACTTCAGCCTGTCCCTGTCTAAAAGAATTTTTATCTTTTCCGCTATTTCCCTGAAATCTTCCGGCTCACTGACCACAAATCCGTTCACCCCGTCTTTTATTATTTCGGCGGCGCCGCTGTTTCTGGTGGTTATAACCGGAAGACCGCTTGCCAGCGCCTCAAGGTGAACATTCCCGAACGGCTCATATATTGTGGGGAAGACAAAGATATCAGCGGCGGCGTAATATGCCATGATGTCCTTCCGGGGTCCGCAGAATATTATTTTCTGGTTCTTTATTTTATTCCTGAATTTAGCGGCTGAACCCTTGCCGGCTATCAGCAGGGAGACAGGTTCGCGTATGGATTCAACCGCTTTAATAAGAGATTCAACCCCTTTTCGTTCAAAACCCGAGCCGACAAAGAGGGCCACAAAGTCGTTGTCCGCCAGTCCGTGCCGCCTCCTGATTTCATTCCTGTATCTTCCCCTGTTATCCGGATGAAATTTCCCGGTATCAACCCCATTATAAATCACCTCAATATCCATGGAGGATGTCCCGTAATTTTCGATAATATTCCTTTTTACCATCTCCGATATGGCCAGGATCTTTTTGTACCTGTGGCCTTTAAATATTGACCGCTCGATTCCAAGGATAAGCCAGTGATACGGATTCAGGACGATGGAGAGTTTTCCTCCAGCCCCCGTCCTCTTCCATCTCTGCTTCAGCCATTCTATATGGCAGCCGTCGCCGGCGCGGTAGATATCCTGATAGAGTGTCTTGTCGTGACTCTGTATAATGTCGTATTCCGCATGTCGTAATTTAAGATATGCCGATACCGCAAAGGTCAGATCACGCAGCGTTGAGTTCAAGCGCACGGCATGGAGCTTATGGAAGGTAATGTTAGCCGGCCGGGGACCATTTTCCCATTCCATTGCATATACATGTACATCATGCCCGGCGCTTGCAAGCTGATCTATAAGGTTCTGGGAGAATCCTTCAGCGCCCCCGTGAAAAGTATACTTCTTACGAATAATCGCGATCTTCATCTTCGGATGCGATCGGGCTTGCGGCGTTCAGGAGAAACCGTTCAGGAGAATTTCCGGTTTTTTTTAAAGAATTTATTGTTTTTTCTTCCATTGTCAATAAAGCCGTAGCTGTTCCCGGAATATTCTAACATAATCCGGTCTGCTCTCCCCTACTCTACTGTGATTTTTCTTTTCTGTCCTGTCAACACATTGGCATAACCGGCAAAACAAAGGGGCATAACAAAACGGCGCGGTTTTATTTTGGCAAAAACGGCTATTTCCCCTGTGCAATCTCTTCCGCTATCAATTCAGCTTGCTTCAAAACTGTTTCAGTCGCCAATTTCTGCATATCCGGGGGATAGCCATACTGCCGTAATGTTCTTTTTACAATGACCTTTAATTTCGCCTTTACGCTTTCCTTGATTGTCCAGTCGATGGAAGCATTGGCCTTTACCTTTTCAAACAAGACAACTGCCAGTTCCCTCAGTTTGTCTTTTTCCATTACCTCCCGTGCGCTGTCGTTATTGGCAATAGCCGTATAAAAAGCATATTCAAAATCAGACAGCCCCATTTCCCGA
>JAYWMP010000291.1:0-5582 GCA_035873255.1 Nitrospirota bacterium | reverse complement strand
CGTCTATAAAAGCACGGATACTGCCTTCTATCTCCTTTAACCGGTCTTTCTGCATCGCATTAAAACCGCTTTTCAGTTCTCTGTCGCTGTTGAGCAGGCTATTCAGTTCCCGGAAGAAGAACCTGTACTCCCAGTGCAATTCGAGCACTTTCTGAAAGAATTCTTCCAGGGACGAAAGGGACGGAGAGACGCGACAGCCGGAACCGTAAGATGCCCCGCCCTCTATAAAATCCACCATTCTGGAAAAAACAGCCCTTATAATCTCTTCCTTGTTGCTGAAGTGGTAGTAGAGATTACCCGGGCTTATCCCCGCGGCAGCCGCGATATGGTTTGTGGTGACCGATTTTGTAAACTTTTCGTTGAAAAGCCTGATGGCGACGTCCACTATCCTCTCCTTCGTCTTCATATTCGTTCCCGCCTAAATCCAGCGCCTCACACTTTTTTTGTACCGCAGGTATTCCTCTCCGAATTTTTGTTCAAGATATTTTTCTTCACGGCGGACGACACCACGGTCAATAACAACAAACATCACCGGAAGCAGCAGTATAAACCAGAGTGAATTTAAAAGGACCGCGATTCCGCAATAAAACAGCAGCAGGGAAACATACAGTGGATTACGTGTAAAACGGAATGGCCCATCATTAACTATCTCTGCGGTCGGTTTATTAAATCCTACGGTTGTATTGCGTTTCCACAGGGTGATTAATGACAGCACCGACAAAACAGTCGGAACAATAAGAAGAAAGATTCCAACAGCCTGACGTACTGCATACATATCCGGCAGAAAGCGGACAGGGAAGGCCCGGTGAATGAGCAGTCCCAATATTAACAGCGCCGCGAATATCAGCGGCGGCGGAGCAATCACTACGGCTTTATCTTTAAAATCCTGTCCCATTCTTTCCTCCTGTCGTAATAATAAAACCTGGTTTTGCCTGAAATTCATTAAATAGACGTCTGTCCATAAATTCAATCTCTCTATCTGTCATTCCCGCAGTCTTTTGAGCGGGAATCCAGTGTATTCAATGCGTCCTGGATGCCCGATTACAGATTTCGGGCATGACAAAAATAAAAAACAGCAGTTTATAAACAAACTCTAAATAACTCCGCCGCCTGCCCGCTGTTTATGCGACATTCAGGCCTGCTTTCCGGAGATCACACTTTCCAGCATCCTTCTCTTATCAAATATCGACAACAGTGCCGGAAGCATAAACATGTCCGCGACAAGCGCAATGACCAGGGCCGATACAGTGACAATACTGAAGTGGGAGGTCGGCATAAAATCGCTGAAATACAGGACGGAGAAGCTTCCGCTAAGGATAACCGTGGTGAATATGATGGCGGCGCCGGAAAATGTTATCATATATTCCAGGGCTTCTTTCATCTCCTTCCCCCTTTTTCTCGCCTCAAGGTATTTGACCAGAATATGGATTGTATCGTCAACGGCGACACCCAGGATTATAGCGCCGGAAACGGCAACGCCGAGGTCTATGTACATGCCGGACCAGCCCATCAACCCCACGACCAGCACAATGGGCAATATATTGGGGAGAATGGAGATTATCAGGATTTTAAAGCTCCTGAAGGCTATCAGCATCACAACCGTTACCATGACAAAGGCCATCGTAATCGAGTATATGATGGTATCGGTCACATTCTTGAACATATACGCGAACATCGCGTCCTGACCGTTTACCGAAGCGCTATAGGGCGTGCCCGCCCACCAGCCTTCTATCCATCTTATCATCTTCAGGTATTCGGACGTGTCCATGCTGTTGACGGACGCGGTAAGCCTGAAAAACCTCTCCGTAATGTCCACCCTGTCGTTTATCTCCATGCCCTGGGGAAGAGACAGGGCATAAAGCAGCAGGTACTGGGCAATAAGGTTTTTATCATCCGGCACAACATTGAACACATCGTTGTCGCCGTGCATCACCATGTTGAACCTCTTTATCACATCCAGCAGAGAACCAATATGCCTGAGCCCCCTGAACTCCCGCTGAAAATCACCGTAAAAACGATCGACCGTCCTCAGGAACCCAGGCTCTTTTATGCCGTTTTCCCTGCCGCTGTCCAATATAACTTCATAGGTCACAGGCCCTGTAATCCTGTCCTCAAGGAAATTCACGGCTTTTCTTATCCGGGTGTCTTCCGCAAAATATTTGATTATATTATTGTCCACCCGCACCTTGAACAGGCCGACGGCGAATAAAAGGGCGACGGCGAGACTTACGGCCATAATTTTTTTATCATGTTCGATGATGAAAGAACTATATTTCTTTGCGAGGGCGGACGTATGCTCCATATCAGGGTTCGTATCGTCTTCAGCTTTCACCTTCACTTTCAGGACGGCGAGCATCGCCGGGATAAAACCAGCGCTCAACAGAAATGCTAAAATAGCGGCGCAGGCAGTGGCGATGCCGAGGGTCCTGACCGGTATGACCCTGCTTGAGGCCAGAGATATGAACCCTGCAAAAGTCGTTATCGATGTCAGGAACGCTGGAAAAAGGTTTTTATTTATTGATACATGCAGTGCTTCGTAATTGTCCTTGCCTTGTCTCCTCGCGTGCAGCCAGACCCAGTAAATATGCATTGCGTCGGCAATACCTATGGCTATAACGAATACCGGCAGGTTGGCGGTGAAATTGTTCAGCCTGTACCCCATCATCGCCTGCACGGCAAGGACTATTGCAAGGGTGAAAAGTACGACAAGGAAAGGCAGAAACGCACCCGAGAGCTTTCTTAACGCCACCAGCAATAAAACTAATACCATGAAAGCGACAAGCGGCGCGTACAGTGCAAAATCATGCGAGGCCATGTTTATGAATTCGGTCTGAATAATGGGCGCGCCGTTCAGATAGAATTCATAACCTGTTTTCGCGCTTTCTTCCTTTATGATATCCTCAACAAGACTTCTTATCTCGAAGTTGATGTTCCTGTCCTCTTCCGGAAGAGGGACAAGCCTGGCGAAGATGGTGGTGCTCTTGCCGTCGGGAGATATGGTCAGGTTCCTTGTCCGGGGGTCCTCAACCGCTATCTTCTCTCTTTCCTTCAGTTCCTGTTCGGACATCCCGTCGATGTTCCCGATAAAATCATCCACGATAATATCATCCGGGTCATCCCCGCCGGTATGGACATACTGATAGTTGGTTATGGAGTCCACGCGCGCGATATACTTCGTCTTCCAGAGTTTTCCGGTGATGCGCTCTATCGTCTTCAGCGCTTTCTTCGTGAATATCCCGTTCTCATCGGTGAAGCTGATCAGGACCATGTTGCCGGCCCCGAAGGTTTTCCTGAAATGGTCGTAGTCCCTCAGGATAGCAGAGTCCTCGCTGAACCAGACCCGGTAGCTTCCTTCAAAACCCAGGTCCTTTAACCCAACCGAAAAGACCAGAACGACAAGCGGCGCAATGATAATAATAGGCCACCTGAACCTTATGATGAAGTCCGTATATTTCCTGATGGTCATCGGCTCTCCACGGTTCAAAAATAGTATCTGACGGTCAGACCCACCCTCGTATGGTCTCCCAATCTTTTATATACGGTGTTTATATCATCTGTTGTGGGATGGATTTTTCTTATGTCCGCGTCAACGACAAAGGTGTCAAACAGCCGGGTTTTATATTGCAGGTAGTAACTGGCCTCATCGTCGTACTCAAGGTCAAGGACGCCGCCGCAGACAATCTCGCTTGAGGCCTCATCATTAAAGGTCAACCGGAACCCCAGGAACAGATCGTTCTGGTACGGCTGGAGCAGGGACAGATCGTCATACACTTTATCTTTATCCGTCAGTTCGTAAAGATAGTGCTCGACAAGCAGACCCAGGTCATAACCCCTGTATACCTGTTCCAGTGTGTGTTCAATGCCCAGGCCCGTCTGGTAGTAGTCCGATACGAGCGCGTTGTCCCTCACATCCGTATACGCAGCCTCGAATTTAAGCAGTGTCGATCCTGCAACGAGGGTATTAAATGTCATCAGCTTCGTGGCTATATACGCGTGCTGCCTGAGGTCCCCCTTACCATCCACGCTGAGAAACCTCTGCTTGTCATACCCGTTGAACAGCACAAAGGCATAATCAAGAGGCCGGGCGCCCCCTGCGGAGCCCGAGTATTTTAAAAAAATTCCCGGTCTGGTCCGGGACTCCTCCGGTAAAAGGTCGGCATCGTAGCGCAGACCCGGAGGGAAGATATTATAGGGCGATTCCTCACCGGGGAACTCCTGGTCATCCTCGTAAAGCTTAACCAGCAGGTCCAGTTGACTGTCCTCAAAATATGTTGAAAGCACTGCCAGGCAGGACCCTTTTTTAAAGACATCCAGTGGGTCACGGGTGATATCCTGAGTGTTAACGATATCCACGGGGTTATATGCCTCGAGCGCGCCCCAGAATATGATCATCCTGCCGAGAGCAGCCCGCAGACGGTCATTGTCATATCGCACAAACGCTTCGTCAGCCCTCAGGTGGTCTCTCTCCTCTTCACTCGTGTCCCATAATGCATCTATCAGGACCCTTGCCGATAAACCTTCCCTTTCATATGAGGCTTCCAGCCCGCCCACTGCCGCAAGGTTATGGTCCCTCACTGACCGGGGGGTGTCCAGGTAGCCTTTGTACTCAACCCCCAGGTTGCCCTTAATATCAAATCCTTCGGCGGAAACATCGCCCGCGATGAAAACCATGGATACAAACACAAAGACGGATAAAAATATTTTCACCTCGTCAGCATCCTCTTGGTGAAATCCCTCTTTTTAAGACCCGTCTTTAACTCCTCGGACGTCCATTCCAGAATGGTCTCTTTTCTGTTCTGATGGTTCATCATATGGATTTTGCCTGTCCTCCATACCCCTTTTATCTTCCGGTACCCCGAAAAAAAAGCGGTCTTCAACAGAGCTTTTTTCCTGTCGTAATAATCTGTTTTCCGGACAGTATACTCTGTGTCGTGGACCCAGACGGTCTGACTGGTATATCCGGAATCTTTGTCTTTGGGATATCTTTCGAACTTATAGCATGAGATACCGTCAACCATCTCTCTGGTCACAGCCTCGCCATAAGTGTATTTTTCGAGCGCTTGAGATGAGATGTCTTCATAGGAAAATTCCGACCCCATGAACGAACCGGACTTGTTTTTACTTGCGATCCTCTTAATGCGTTTGAGCGCCGGCAGGTAAAGCCACTGGTCGTCAGCCCTGTCCAGGTTTTCATAGGTTAAAAGCCCCGTCCCTTTAATATCGGCAGGAGATAAGAATGTTATGATCGACCTGTCCCCTTCGCTCTTTGAACCGGCAGGACCCTCAAGAATCTTCATCGTCATCTTTCTGATCGATTTTCCTCCGTTTGAATTAATCAGCGTCATCGTGAGTGATGAGACTGAATCTTCAAACCCCTCTCCTGCTTTTTCAACCCTTTGAGCGACCTCATAGCCTGTGAGTGCAAAAACATAACCGGTAAATACAAAAAGCTGGATACTTACAAGCAGCGCGACAAAAAAAACGATATTGGGTTTTTTCATGGAAACCACACTTTCTCCTAAAATTAGAATATTGACTCTAATATAGAGTAAATACTCTAACAAGTCAAGAAAAAACTTGCT
>JAYWMP010000258.1:0-19241 GCA_035873255.1 Nitrospirota bacterium | reverse complement strand
AGAACGACTGAAACAATTCTGTTAGAAATACATCCACAATAAAAATAATCGAGGTTAATATTATGGACATGGAAACAACGGCAGAGAGGGCAAAATCCGCTTCAAGGCTGATTGCTGTCTCCTCTACCGGGCGGAAGAATTCCGTCCTGAAAAAAATGGCCGAACTACTGGACCGCAACAAAAAGCAACTGGTTGCCGCTAATAAAAAAGACCTGAATAATGGGGAGAAGCAGGGACTTTCCGCGAATATCCTCCGGCGACTGGTCTTTGACGCAAAGAAAGTCGAAAGCAGAATAGACGCGCTGAAAAGAATCATCGAGCTTCCCGATCCTGCAGGACAGATAAAAAAAATGGAAAAGCGGCCTAACGGTTTAATGGTCGGAAGGATGAGAGTTCCTCTGGGCGTGATTCTTATGATATACGAGGCCCGTCCGCATGTTACGGTTAATGCCGGCGCGTTCGCCCTCAAATCCGGGAATGCTATCATCTTAAAGGGCGGAAAAGAGGCGAAGACCTGCAACAGGCTTCTGGGCGGTTTATGGAAGAAGGCGCTGACTGCCTGTGACATGCCCGGAGACGCAATACAGTGCATAACCGCGAACCACGAAGATGTCTCCCGTCTGCTAACTCTCAGCGATTATATCGATCTCGTCATACCCAGGGGCGGCAAAGGCCTCATAAAGGCCGTTGTTGAGCAGTCGAAAATACCGGTGATCAAGCACTTTGAGGGCATATGCCATGTTTATGTCGATAAATACGCGGATATGGAAAAGGCAAAAAGGATTACGTTAAATTCAAAGCTGCTGATGCCGGAAGTCTGCAACGCAGCGGAAACCCTTCTTGTATCCAGTGCCAGGGCAAAGGATCTGCCTGCCTTGATCAGCGCCCTGGGGAAAGAAGGGGTCGAGGTAAGGGGCTGCAAAAAGACGCAGAAGGTTGTCAGTGATATTCTGCAGGCGACTGATGCTGACTGGAAGACCGAATACCTGGACAAGATCATATCGATCAGGATAGTAAAAGACATAGATGATGCTATAGAACATATAAACAGATACGGGTCGGGACATACCGACACCATAGTCACCGAAAACTATACGAACGCCGGAAAATTCCTGAGGGAAGTTGACTCAGGCGTTGTCCTCGTGAACGCGTCCACAATGTTTGATGACGGAGAAGAATTGGGAATAGGGGCCGAAATAGGCATCTCAACAGACAAACTCCATGCGAGGGGACCGATGGGGCTCGAAGAGTTAACCACATACAAATTTATAGTCCTTGGCGACGATCACATAAAGGAATCATGATTAAAGACTCTGTCGAATATTTTCTGAAAAAGTTCGAAAAGGTCGAAGCGGAAAGAGATCTTAAAAACAGAAACAGGCGTATAGGTTCCGAGCTCAAATTCCCCGTTGTTCTTCCTGACGGCAGGGCCGCTGGCATCGAACATACCAATGCCCTATGGGAATTTCTTTTCAGCAAGGGATGGGAACCACTAGTGGATCCCCATACAAAAGAGGCTGTCGGCGCCACGTTGCAGGGAGAGATGAACGAGCACAGGGCATCCTGTGAGACCGGGTTCTGCAAGGTGGAATTCTCACTCGCGCATACTGACAATCTCATAAGCCTCCACCGCAGCGTACAGGAAATCGAGAACCTGATAGCCGAATTCAGCGACATGTCCGGCGCTATTTTCCTCGGATACG
The DNA here is from genome assembly GCA_035873255.1 of Nitrospirota bacterium. Lineage (GTDB taxonomy): Bacteria > Nitrospirota > Thermodesulfovibrionia > Thermodesulfovibrionales > UBA6898 > JAJRYC01. The sequence continues at coordinate 17,538 of JAYWMP010000258.1, read as the reverse complement.
GTGTTCAGCCGGTGACCCTTCCCGGAAAGCATCTGCTCATGAAGAAGGGCCGGAACCTCTTTTGGGACAGGCTGTTCGGCGGGAACAAACATATCCGGCCGGAAGACGGCACCGATGTCCATCTCTTCACCCTCAGCGCGTCAAACCAGGCGCATATTGACGTCACAATGGATGAATGCGTCGACGCCATAAATGTCTTCAATGGTCTCGCCGGGCCGCAGATCGCCATGACCGCCAATTCGAATATCTGGAAGGGAGAGATAGACCCGGAATACAAATGTGTTGGAGAAATGTTCTGGGACTGGTGGCTGAAGGACAAACATCATGCCCGGTACGGAGTGCCCGAGAGACGATTCAGAGATCTGGAAGATTATTTTTACTATATCCTGGACTTCTCCCCTGTATATGTAAAAAGAGACGGAATACCCGTGGGACTGCCCAAATGCCGTTCCTTCTCCGACTTTTACTCTTGCAGTCCTGAAAATATAAAGTGTGATGCAGGGTTATCAAATAAAAGACGCTGCGGATTGACGGCCGACGGACTTGAGACAGAGATATCAGGAGAGAGACATGACCTGGAACAGCATTTTACATTCTTCTGGCATAACGCCAGGCTTTCACGCTACTTCACACTCGAAAACAGGATAAACGACCAGCAGCCTCCCGGTGAATTTCTGACTGTTCCGGCATTGACACTGGGCATTATGGAGAATCTGGCCGAGGCATCAAACCTTGTCAATGAATACCCCTGGGACGCGTTGAGGAAACTCAGGACAGAGGCAGCCAGGAGAGGTCTCGAGGCTGTTGCCGGCGGAATCAGAGTTTCAGATATCTCTGAAGAAATCGTCGCAATAGCCGGGGACGGTCTAAAAAAACGGGGTCTGGGAGAAGAAGTCTTTCTTGAGCCGCTGAAGGAACGACTGGAAGAAGGATACTGCCCGGCTGATATGGCGGCAAGAATTCTACGGACAGAGGGGACCAGGGGTTTTGTCGAAAAGTTTAAAACAGGGAACAACACAACTCCTTCCATAGAGGAAGGAAGACAGGCCCAGGGATTTCGGACATTGTATTAAGGACCGGCATAAGCCTGCCCAGCCATTATTCAAACTTGTGGACAATATAGGTTACAATAGTGCTATATGCGAAAAAAAACCATTAAAATACCGAAGTGGCTGAAATACAGAAAAGGAGTGAACGAAAAGTCCCCGGTATGGTTTCTGGACCTTCGCGGGACCGGTTTTTCGCCAGACTCCCCTGATTGGCAGGTAAAGGTCAACATCGTAATTGAATCCGTCCTGAAGGATATGGACTTGCCGCAGTGGAAAGAGCCTGTCCTGATCAAATGCCACATCGGAGAGAAAAAATGCCGCACCAGAATGCTTCCCGAGTTCTGTCTTTCGACAGTCAAACACTTAAGGTCTTCAGGAATACGGAAGATAGTCTCTGGAGATACAAGCGTTGCATATTCCGGAGACCGGGGCTATCACGACAATAAAGAAGACTGCACACGGTATCTTTCACTTGCCGACAGGCACGGCTGGACAGAAACGGGCCCTCTTAAAACTCCATTTGTAGTCATCGACCGACCGCAGACCTCGGTAGATGGCGTCTTCAGTTTCAGCAGTGAATCGGTGAAGTTGATTCCGGGAGACGCCTGTCGCTTCAGGGAAGTATTCCTCTCAGGAGGGTTCGCCGCCGCCGAAGGCATAGTCAACCACGTACATCTCACCCTGCACGATATGGCGCAGGTGGCCTGCGCCGTAAAAGGCCTGACGATGGGAGGAAGCAGTTACAAGGGCAAGCTCATCATGCACAAGTGCTATTCGCCTGTAATAGACGCAAAGAAATGCAAGAAATGTGGCAGCTGCGCGACTAACTGCCCTGAAAGCGCTTTCACGTGGCAAAAAGGAGAGGTCCCGAACCTCGAAAAAGACCGCTGTATAGGATGCGGGGAGTGCCTGGCTGTCTGTCATGGCAAGAGCATATCCATGGAAACCGCTGCAGTTGAGGACTGGCTTAGAGGCGGTGACAGCCTGCCCTACAGGATGGCGGATTATATAATGGGAATGGCTGAAGACCGGTGGGACAAAATCCTGAACGTCGTCCATCTGTATAACATAACAAGGCGATGTGACTGCGTTGACCGCGCGCAGAAACCTCTAATTCCTCATATCGGATTTCTTATCGGACGAAACCCGTTTGCGGTTGATCTTATGTCAACCTACCTTCTGCATGAAGAGTTCCACAAACAGGTAAAGAATGGATCGATAAAAGGCGGGAAGTCTCTCGGGAAGTCCGAGATACTCAAGATATTTTTTGCCGAATACCACGGTATGGCGCCCTATATGTATATACAGAAAAAATACGGGATCACAGTCGAACCTGAACCGATAAGAATAACCATATGACCGGCCCCTGCGCCTGACAGGTTATGGAAAAGATAGTCTTCAGAAACGTCAGCAAAAGCTTCGACGGCCATGATGCGGTCCAGGACCTGACGTTTCACGTAAATGAGGGAGAAACACTCGTCTTAATCGGGACCAGCGGCTGTGGAAAGACAACCAGCCTGAAGATGATTAACCGTCTTATCGAGCCGTCAAAAGGCGAAATTCTGATAGACGGCAGGAACATCCCGGAATACAATCTCATTGACCTGCGCCATAATATCGGATATGTAATTCAGTCCGTCGGGCTGTTTCCGCATATGACCATAGCAAAGAATATCAGCATCGTCCCTGAACTGAAGAAATGGCCAAAAGACAGGATCGCGTCCCGTGTAAATGAACTCCTTTCGATGGTCGGGCTTGATCCGGATATTTTCCGGGATAGATTTCCGGCTGAACTCTCCGGAGGTCAGCAGCAGCGCATCGGAGTCGCAAGGTCACTTGCCGCTGATCCGCCTGTTATCCTGATGGACGAACCCTTCGGCGCCCTCGACCCTATCACAAGAGAACAGCTCCAGAACGAATTCCTCTCTCTGGTCAGGAAAATAAAAAAGACGATAGTTTTTGTCACACATGATATCTTCGAGGCGGTCAGGATTGCTGACAGGATCGCCCTGATGGACAGGGGGAGGATCGTTCAGATCGGAGCGCCCAGGGAAATCATACACAGACCCGCAAACAGATTCGTTGTCGAGTTTCTCGGCAGCCACCATTTCCAGCTCTGTCTTCTATTAATAAAACTTGAAGAAATAATGGCCGACACACTGGATTTAAAAACCGCAGAACACAATATCGAGGCCCTCCCCCACCTGAAAACAGACCAGACTATACTCGACGCGCTTAACTGTTTCAGGCAGAACCCGGTTGAACATATCACGATTAAAGGGGATGACGGAAAACTGAAAGGCTTCATAACCAAAAAGATGATAAGCAACAGGATCCTCTCTACTTTAAAATAAAAAGCAGGGGGATTTTTTTGATTCCAAACCTCTCAATATTTCTTCCAGGACTGCAACACGAACTGCTGAATATGAACAATTGACAACCAGCAGGGATTCTGATAACATCATTTTAGGTAGTTCCGGAACATTTTAGGGTTGCTATTGCCCACGTCTGAGGCGTCTGTCGGCAATGGTAACAGGGGTGGGACATAAGCAATTTACAGAAAGATAGTTTTTCTCCGTGCCTGTGGCGCGCCACATGATTACAGGGAAAACAGTCTTATGAGCCTGATTCTTATCGTTTCCGTAATAATTCGTCTGGCGGCTATGAGTTTGTCCATCGTGTTATTACGCCGTATAAAAGATTGGCGGATGGGATTTCTTACGGTAATGTTCGGGCTGATGGCCCTGCGTCAGGTCCTTACTCTGCTAACCGACAAAGTATCCTGGGCTGTTTCAGTGACCGGCCACACAGCCGAACTTCCCGGACTTATAGTCAGTGTCATGGCTTTCCTTGCTGCTTTTTCCCTTGAGCGTATTATTGTCGAACGGAAATCGGCTGTGGAGGAGTTACTTGAACGCAGAGAAGAAAATACGAAGCTGGCCGTTATCGCCAATGAGCGGGGTGACCTACAGGACTGGATAAACACACTTGATACATTCGTTGGAAAGATCGATTCCAACGGCATCGGAATTATTTTTAATAATGCCCCGATTAAAGCCGGGGGGCTTATGAGCAAGGATATAGTCGGCAAGTATTTCCCCGACACTAAATGGTGGTCACATTCCAGAATAGAACGCGAGCGAATTATTGAATGCATCGAAAAAGCAAAAAACGGTCTCTCAAGCAGGATAGAGACGACATTCATCAGCGCGGACGGCAGAGAGGTGCCGATTATTTTCAACAGCAGTCCCGTTATGGACACCGGGGGAAAGATCAAATATATTACCGCCGAAGCAAAAACAATTATTGAAGAAGTAAAGTTACGTGATGCTCTGCAGAAAGAAAAGGAACACCTCGAAAAAAGGGTGGAGGAACGCACTTCGGAGTTGGTCACCGCAAATGACAGCCTAAAAAAGGAAATTACAGAACGTAAGCAGGCCCAGGCCCATATTCAGCATTTACAGCGGGTGCTGATGGCGATCAGAGATGTTAATCAACTCATCGTTCATGAAAAAAACCTCAAAAAACTATTGCAGGGAATCTGTGATATTCTCAATCAGACACGGGATTACAAGCTGGTATGGATAGGCTTGGTCAATGAAGACAATATGGAAGTTACAGCTGTTGCACAGTCCGGCTTTGAAGACGGTTACCTGAAATCGATAACAATAACCTGGGATGATTCAGTAACCGGCATCGGACCGACGGGAACCGCAATTAAAACCAGAAAACCTTGTGTTATGCACAACATCGCCGAAAATCCCCGGTTTAAGCCTTGGGGAGAAGAGGCGGCCAGGCGCGGCTATGGTTCGTCGGCCGCCTTTCCCCTGATTTATGAAAGCAGAGTATTCGGCGCCCTGAATGTATACGCGAATCTCTCCGGGGCCTTTGACGGGGAAGAGATCGATCTCCTTGTCGAGGTCAGCCAGGATATTGCTTTTGCTATCTATATTATTGAAGTCGAAAAAGACCGTGCACGCGCTGAGGATGCGCTGCGTAAGGCGCACGAGGAACTTGAAACCAGGGTATCCGAGCGGACGGAGGAACTCAATACAGCCCTGACCGATATGGAGTTGGCCAGAGACAGAATTGATGGAATAATCAAATCCATCGCGGACGGGTTAATTGTAACTGACATAGACAACCGGGTTATTCTGATAAACCGGGCCGCAGAAGAACTGCTGAGTGTACGGGCCGATAACGTAATCAACAGGCCTATTGATTTTGCGATCCATGAAAAAACACTGAGGGAAAAGGTTAAGTATACCCTCGATAAAAAGACAACAGGATACCAGTTTGATTTTGAATTGCCTGGGATCGCCGCAGAACATCCCAGGATTATGCGTGCGATAACCTCGGTAATCCAGGACAAAAAGGGCGGCCAGTCAGGCATTGTTATGATCATTCATGATGTCACCAGTGAACGCGAAATGGACAGAATGAAAACGGAATTCATCTCCACCACGGCGCACGAGTTCAGGACCCCACTAACATCTATTCGGGGTTTTTCTGAGATACTGCTCACAAGGGACAACATCAGCAGTACGGAGAAAGAAAAGTTCCTTTTATATATTAACAAGCAGGCCATAAACCTGACACGGATTATCACCGAACTCCTGGATATTTCCAGGATAGAGTCAGGACGGGGATTCTCTCTGAACAGAACGATATGCAACGCCGGTGAAACCGTTGAGTCGGTAACCTCATACTATCAGAGCATGTCCTCAAGGCACATATTCAGTGTAGATCTGCACGATAAGTCTACGAAATTATTTATAGACAGGGAGAAAATCGAACGGGTATTAACAAATATCCTTGACAACGCGATTAACTATTCTCCGGACGGCGGCACAATTCTGGTGACCGGCGAAATGACCGGAAACTATTACAGGATATCCGTCAACGACCAGGGCATAGGAATGACCCCTGAACAGGTTGACAGGATATTCGTCAAGTTTTTCAGAGCTGACACCACTGCTTCAGCTCCCGAAGGAACTGGACTGGGAATGACCATTGTCAAATACATAGTGGAGGCGCATGGGGGAAAGGTTTGGGTGGAGAGCCAAATGGGGAAAGGAACATCAGTGAGGTTTACAATTCCCATCGGAACCGAAAAGAAACAAAAACAAATATCCCGTAATGATGGACAGGATCATATTTCTCGAGCCTGACTTCAGGGTGACCTCGGGAGGTGGTTCAGGAGAGGAGCGATTACGATGAAAAAAATTCTAATAGTTGATGACCTGCTGGAAGTCAGAGATCTGGTGGAAGTAACTCTCAGAGTGGGAGATTACCTGATTCTTCAGGCCAAAAGCGGGGAAGAAGCCATTGAAGTCGCCAGGGCCGAAAGGCCTGAGTTGATTATCATGGACATCATGATGCATGGAGAAATCGACGGTCTGGAAGCAACACGCGTTTTAAAGGATAATCCGGAGACAAAAAACTGCAAAATCATTATTTTAACGGCCAGGGGGCAGGAGACAGACAAAACCAGGGGATACGAGGCTGGCGCCGACGACTATTTCATCAAACCTTTCAGCCCTCTGGATTTGATAGAAAAGGTGGAGGAAGTTCTGGGTTAGGAGGGGTTCATGGGCATGGATAAATCACCCGAGGATTATTCCGGTTTTAGTCAGATAAAAAAATACGCAAAAGATCTGGCTAAAGTTTACAGGGCTGAAAAAGAAAAGAGAAAAGGACTTGAAGCCGCAAACCAGCAGCTGATGAAATATGCCGATGACTTAAGTAAAACTCACGCCCACCTGAAATCAACTTACCGGGAACTGCAGGAAGCTTATTTCGATACAATTCAGCGCCTGGTCGTCGCAGCGGAATATAAAGATGAAGACACCGGCGCGCATATCATCCGGATGAGCCGTTACAGCGCACTTATTGCCGAAAAGCTCGGGTTGCCTTCAAGGGATGTACAGAACATCTTCTATGCGACACCTATGCATGATGTCGGAAAGATAGGCATCCCGGATAATATTCTGCTGAAGCCCGCAAAATTGAATTATGAAGAGTTTGAACTTATGAAAAATCATACAAAAATAGGAGCTAATATCCTGGCGAATTCCAGGGCTGAGATTCTCCAGGTGGCCAGGCAGATAGCTATTTCCCACCATGAAAAATGGAACGGCAAAGGCTATCCCATGGGGCTTACAAATAATTCAATTCCCCTTGCGGGCAGAATCGTCAGCCTGCCCGATACCTTTGACGCCCTCACCTCCAGGCGGCCCTACAAAAATCCCTATCCTGTGGAGATCGCCTGTGACATCATAAAAAAAGAACGCGGAGAAAATTTTGACCCCGGTATCGTGGATGTCTTCCTGGAAAATATAGATGAAATTTTAAAAATCAGGACGGAGGCGGGGATGGAAGATGGTGTGTCTCCCGCTGATTTTCACTGGAGTGAAAGAGACCAGGACTAAAACAAAAGAAAGGCATAGCGTAACTGATAAAAGAAGTTCAACGTTCAATGTTTAAGGACGAAAGGCATAGCACAAGGCGTTAAGGACAAAAGTAAGAATTAAGGACAAAAATACAGCAACCAATTGACATACAAATCAATTATATCAGTATCTGCTTTTTAATTGACCTACTAATCAACTTCATGATTGACAAACACATCAAATTCACCTATTATATCTATAATAATTGATGCAGGAGTCAAATACATGCAAGGGATCATTTCCGCGCTGCTTGATCAAATCATTCTTGAGGGAAAAAAACAGGGACTTGAACAGAAGGAGATCGCCCGGAAAGCTGGGATATCACAGGAGACGCTGTCCCGAGCAAAAAAGGCATCCGACATACAACTCTCCACCCTCATCCGGCTGGCAAATGCCGTAGGGCTGAGAGTGGCGTTAGCCCCTGGGCACCCTATTCTCGAAAAGATTCTCTCAGGAGACGTGTTCAGTGAAAACTGACAGGGAAGCAGTTGTCTGGACACGACTGGGAATGCGACCGGTGAAGATGGGGCGCATTTATGTGACCGACTCCGCCTGTCGGTTCACCTATACCGAAGATTTCCGGAAGACCGGTCTGCCCGGTGTCGGTATAGTCTACCCGCCGGAAATCATTCAACAGACAACCATAGTCCGTCCCCGGAGTGAATTTTTTGACCTGCTACCGCCAATTCAGTCTCTGATACCTCCAAGGGGTGAAAAGAATTTTCAGCGGCAACTCATCCTTGCTTACCTGGCCAGAAAAGGCAATAGCCCATCACGGGGTTTTGATGCGGACTGGGAAATTCTGATGATGGCGGGGCACGGAGGGATAGGCCATCTGGATGTATTTAAAGACGATGAAAAGGCCCTTGAGTGGTACTCCGTTCCGGCCCAACATACTCTTTTTGAGATTTCCGACAAATTCGGGTTCTCCCTGAAAGAATTTCTGACCTGGTTTGACGACGATGCCGAAGGATTCATACAGATCATTGGGGCCACACCCACTGTGGGCGGCGCAATCCCGAAACTTCTTATGACAATTCCCGAATCCGGGTGGACAGGACAGGTCGGGCTTCCAGGTAAAATAGGTGTCCATGGCGTAACAGACGTGATTCTGAAATTTGAGCAGACAGGGAGCTACCCGGGGATAATCGAACTTGAGGCCCTGGCCCTGGACATACACGAAGAAGCAGGATTCGATGTCCCCCGCAGGTGGAAGACCGTGATTAATGATATCCCGACATTCGTGATCGAACGGTTTGACCGTGATAAAAATTGCACCCCACTATTTACCGAGACACTTTATTCCATATTCGCCTCGGGCGATCAGAGCATCACAAACCCTTACAGCACCACCTATGACGCGATCGGGCGGGCCATTGACCGTTCACCTATTGACCTGGTTTCGGACAGAAAATCCGCAAAGCAGTATCTTCTGAAGCGGCTCCTGCTGGCACTGGTAACAGGCAACGGTGACATGCACATGGAAAACCTCTCGATCATAAAAAAAGAAAACGCCCTCTCCTTTTCACCTGTTTACGACCCGACACCCATGCGGGCTTACAGCATACATAATATATTAACACCGATGCCGTTCGGGCAATATGGAGAAGTCCACCTGGCCGAAGCCCTCCTGAGGTTTACAAGAAATCTTGGATTCAGGAAAAAATACCTGCTGGATTTGATAGAAGAAGTTCTTGCCCTAACAAAGGACTACGCGGACCGCATCCAGGCGTTAAAAAGCCTGCCTGCTAAAAACAGGGCAAACCTGATCTCCATTGTTGAGTCGGTCAAGTCTGAACTCAGCACCTGTGCACAAACAACTTAAATCCGAATCCAGAGGTCAATGGTTGCTGGAAGCAATAAGATAGACTCTTCAATCATTCCTGACGGTCATTCCGGCAGTCCTTAGGCCGGAATGACGGGGCGGAAGTAGAAACCTGAACTTATTGAGACACATAATCCTGAGTGGAAAGCTTTATATATGTGTAGGAATTCTGGATTCTCGATGTAAGTCCTCGCGAGAGTCGCGTCGACCCGCTCAAAAGACCACGGGAATAACTGAGGTGTGGACTAAGTGGAGGGCGCGCAAACCACGGGAATGACAATTGAGAGTTCTTATGCATAAGAATCACTCAATTCAGGTAAAAGAAACCCTGGGCCGTTTAATGATGGATGCGTCAGCCTTTTCTTTTAAGGACACATGGGATATAATGGGCGTAGAAAAAAGGTGATTGAATGAGACGATTAATCCCGGTAATGATTTTTTTTATATTTTCAGTTTTTTTCGGTATCCAGCCAGCTTTTTCATCCGATAAGCCGAACGTTGAGGAGATTATCCATAAAATCGACGGGCTGTACCGGAGCAGGACGAGCAGCGGTGAAATCGAGATGACAATCGTTTCCAGCCACTGGACAAGAAGACTGAAGATGGATATCTGGAGCGAGGGCATGGACAAGACATTTATTTATATTACTTATCCGGAGAAGGACGCAGGAATCACCGCCCTTCGTACAGGAGACGAAATGTGGAATTATTTTCCGAAGATAAACAAGGTTATGAAGGTCCCGCCGTCGATGATGATGAGTTCCTGGATGGGGTCGGATTTTACGAATGATGACCTTGTAAAGGAGAGTTCCATGCTAAAGGACTACTCGCACAGATTAATCAATCCTGAAGATGAAGTGCCGGGATATTACTATATAGAGCTTGTCCCTAAGGAGATGGTCCCCTCGGTATGGGGGAAGATAATCATCAAGGTCGGGAAAGAAGATTATATTCCCGTCCAGGAAGATTACTATGACGAAAAGGACCGAAAGATGAGGGTCATTCAGTTTAAGGAAATAACATACTTCGACGGTCGCCGCATACCGGCGGTGCTTGAACTGACTCCCTTAAACAAAAAAGGCAGGAAAACTGTCATCAGATACTTAAGGCTCGAATTTGACCGGAGACTTGAGAAAGGAATATTTACACTCAGAAATCTTCAGAAGAGAAGATGATATCGTATCTCTGAAATGGTAATCGCAAAGATAGCCTTCCGGAATATATTCCGCCACAGAAGGAGGTCATTACTGACAGGGTTAATGATGGCCGGGGGATGCCTTCTCTTCAGCGTCTTCATCGGCATGGTGGACGGAAGCTACGGACTCCTCATAGACATGTTCACCCGCGATCATACAGGTCATATCCAGATACACAAAAAGGGATATCTGGATAAACCCTCGATATACAAGATCATTGAAGACCCTGAAGCCGTCGGCAAAAAGATAGAGGTGACACCCTCTGTAGTCTCCTGGACCCCGCGAATCTATTCTCCAGCCCTGGCTTTTGCAGGCAGGAAGACGAGTGGCGTTCGGGTGATGGGGATAGATCCGGCGCGGGAAGCGGAAACCACGAGACTCCTGAACAAGGTGAAGGCAGGACGATTCATCTCTGAAGAACCGTCGGATGAAATAGTAATCGGTGAAAGACTATCAAGGGTATTGAAGGCCGGAACGGGAGATGAGATCGCACTGATCGCGCAGGGAGTTGACGGCTCAATCGCAAATGGACTCTTTACAGTGGTCGGCATTACCGGGCAGGCAGGATCAAGCTTTGGCGGCTCAACGAGCTATATCAATATTGAATCCGCGCGGAGGTTCCTCTCCATGCCACGGGGCGCGCATGAGATCGCTGTAATACTCACTGATCAGGCGCTGGCGATTTCTACCGCAAAGCTTATCAGTCAGTCGCTCAACCGCAACAGTGATATATTTGATGTTGATCCATGGCAGGTTGTGGAGAAACAGTTTTACCTGGCGATGCAGGCGGATATCAAGGGTAACTGGCTCACCATTATCGTATTCACCATAATAATAGCGATCGGGGTGCTCAATACAGTCCTGATGGTAATACTCGAAAGGACGAGAGAATTCGGAGTATTGAAGGCGATTGGGACGCGTCCCTTCCAGATTTTCATGCTGATCATTCTGGAGACGGCATTTCTTGCGCTGTTGAGCATTGTCCCCGGCGCGGCAGGAGGAATCGCGGCTAACTGGTTACTCTCTGTTTACGGCATAACCCTCCCTAACCCCGTGGACTGGGGAGGGTTTCTCTTCGACACAATCACCGCAAAAATAACAGTCCGCTCGATACTGATACCCATGGCGGTTATTGTTTTCTCGGCCCTTCTGGTAAGCATACCACCCGCCATAAGGGCGGCGAGAATTAAACCCGTGGATGCGTTGAGGTCGCAATAGGGCATGATGATGCTGGTCAGGCTCGCATGGAGAAATATCCTTAGAAACAAGAGGCGGACGCTGCTGTCGGGAATTGCGGTCGGTATAGGGCTTGCGTCGATAATATTTGTACAGGCGCTCTTTACCGGAATGCTCAACAGTATGGTCCGGACGGCGACCGACACCATTATCGGGGAGGGCCAGATACATTTAAAGGGATTTCGTGATACATATGATCCGGACAAGACGATCAGGAATTCCAAAGCGCTGATGAAAGATCTCGAGTCTGAGGAAGTCCTTGAATACTTCACTCCACGGACAATCTCCTTTGCCATGATCAGTTCCGCCGCCGGAGTTCAGTCGGTAATGCTCTATGGCGTACAGCCGCTTACGGAACGCCCTGTATCGGCTGTGGATGATGCCATTATCAAAGGGAACTACCTCGGTCCCGAAGAGACGGGAATGATACTGATCGGTTCAAAAACCGCCTCGACTCTTGAGGTGGAGATCGGCGACCGTATTGTGGTTACCACGGCCCAGGCCCATACGGGGGAGCTTGCCCAGGAGATGTTCAGGGTCGGGGGGATCTTCCATTTCGGTAGCAGGGAGGCGGATTCCGGACTCGTTTTTGTCGATCTGAAGAAGGCCCAGGGCCTTCTCGGACTCGGTGAGGATATTCATGAGATCGCACTAAAGTTCAGGAGCCTGGATATGGCTGGTGACACCTCCCTTTATTTCTGGAAAAAATACTCGCGTGATGGAAATGAGGCGATCGGGTGGAAGGTTATGGTTCCCCAGCTTGAGAGTGTTGTTGAGATGTCTCATATATCGATGGGGATAACGATGCTGCTCGTCTTCGGTATTGTCGGCCTGACGATTATGAACTCCCTCTTTATGTCACTATATGAAAGGATGTTTGAGTTCGGGCTGCTCAGGGCGCTTGGGACCAGACCACTCAGGATGGCCGCCCTTATTTTTCTGGAGGCGGCGTCTCTTTCACTGGTAAGTATCGTAATCGGGTCTTTTCTGGGCCTGGCCGTTACATGGTATTTTTCCGTCCACGGTATCAACTACAAGGGAATAGAGTTCGCGGGTATTACCATTACAGAATTGATCTTCCCTGTGCTTTCGGTTGAACAGTTCACTCTTTATCCCCTGCTGGTCATGGTCTTTTCCCTCGCCGCGGCAATATACCCCGCTTTCTACGCCGCAAAGCTTACACCGGCGCGGGCAATGCGTAGAAGCATATAGGGAGGAATAAAAAATGTCTGAAGATGTTATAAGAGTTGAGAATGTAACCAGGGTCTATGGGATGGACGGAGTCGAGGTCAAGGCCATAAGGTCACTGAATCTCGCAATAGGAAAAGGTGAATTCACAGCGATTGCCGGCCCTTCAGGATCAGGGAAGACTACTCTCCTGAACATTATGAGCGGCCTTGATATACCCACTTCAGGCAGGGTGATGCTTTCAGGAAAATCGATAAGCAGTATGAGAGGGGCTGAACTTTCGGATTTCAGGCGGGACCATATAGGCTTCATCTTCCAGTCCTACAACCTCATCCCCGTTCTATCAGCCCTGGAAAACATTGAATATGTGATGCTCCTGCAGGGTATTCCCCCAAAGGAGCGACGTTCAAGGGTTGCTTCGATCATGAAGGAGGTTGGACTGGAAGGTATGGAAAAACGGAAGCCCGGCCAGCTTTCAGGCGGGCAGCAGCAGCGTGTCGCCATTGCGCGCGCCATGGTCTCGAATCCTGATATTATTCTGGCGGACGAACCTACCGCGAACCTCGATTCCACTACCGGAGCGGCCCTGCTGAACATGATGCGTGAACTGAATGAAAAGAAGGGCATGACATTCGTATTCTCAACCCACGACGGCATGATCATGGAGAGGGCGAAGAGACTCGTGATGATGAAAGACGGCAGGGTAGACCGGGATGAGACAAAAGGATAACTGAAAAGTGACAAAACGCTCTCCATTTATGATCCCTGGTCTTATCATCTTTTTTCTTATTTTGTTGAATCCCGTTGCTGAAGGGTCCACGTATGAAGTCAGCGGTTACCTGAAAAACTTCTTCCTTCTGATAGACGACAGCGGCGACACTGACGTTGAAGCCCTGGCGCTCTGGAGGCTCAGGCTGGATTACAGGCAGTCTGATTCAGTTTCCTGGGAACTCGCCTATGAACTCGCGCCGCAGGTAAGAGGACAGGATAATATCTCCTCTTCGTATACCGCTACCAGCATGAAACCTCTTCCCTACCGGGCTTTTGACCTTGATGAAAAACTGTATCCTGAAAACAGTGGCGGTACGGGAGATTTCATCCTTTATCAAAACCTCGACAGGGCGAATGTTGCCATATCAACTTCCGCCTTCGACTTTTATCTGGGTCGTCAGGCGGTCGCGTTCGGCTCGGCCAGAGTTATAAATCCGACGAATATAATTGCTCCCTGTACTTACACCACTCTAACAAAAGATGAGCCTGCCGGAGTAGACGCCGCCCGGATAAAGATACCCACCGGCCGGATGGGTGAGTTTGACATCGGGTATGTCCCCGGTGATGATTTTGATTATAAAGAAAGTGCGGCCTTTCTCCGTCTCAGGTCTTATCTCCACGAAACGGATGTTACGCTGATAACAATGGTCTTCAGGGAAAATTATCTCCTGGGGATAGACCTCGCGCGTTCGATCGGAGAATACGGAGCATGGCTTGAGGCCGCCTATACCTTTTCTCACGAGGAAAGCGAAGAAAACTACGCCCGGATTTCCGTGGGGGGTGATTACAGTTTCACCGGCAATCTTTACGCCTATATTGAATATCATTACAACAGCGCAGGTAAAGATAGCCCTGAAGACTACCGTGACCTCGATGGAACAACCGCTTATACCGACGGCGCGGTATACCTTACCGGCAGACACTACCTTGCGCCAGGGTTCAGGTATCAACTCACCCCGCTCCTGATATTTACCGGACAGGCGCTTCTTAACATTAATGACGGGTCCGTTATCGCCGCTCCGGCGCTTGAATACAGTCTGGCGGATGACATAACCATGCTTTTCAGCGCCTATGTCGGCATTAGTGATGGGCCATCCGGCAGTGGCATTCCGGAGAGTGAATTCGGTCTGTATAAAGATATGTATTTCGTATCACTCAATATTTATTTTTAGGATACCGCCCCAATTTCAGTCTTCATGGCAGACACGGCAACAGTGATGGATTTCATGCCTCGCCCAGAGAAAGAATCGTCAATACTTGCATCGTAACAGGCTGCGGATTAAAATATACCGGGGTGTATACGCGGACTGAATTATGGATATAGGGAAGGAGGAGTTTGAAGCGGCGACGGCAATTCAGCTCTGCACGCTGATGGACAGACATTAAAACATAAAACAGCAAATATATTAATCCGCATTTTCACTCTAAATATATATCTTTTGAGATACAGAGAAAGGAACTTGGATGAAACAGATTACATGGGACCTGAAATATCTTCTTAAGGGCGACAATGACCCTGAAATGGAGAAGAAAAGAAGGACTATAGAGCAGGAGAGCTACAGATTTATTAACAGATGGAAAAACAGCAAAGACTACCTGAAAGAACCCTCCGTGCTGCTGAAGGCCCTGAATGAGTATGAGGCATGGCAAAGGAATTACGGCACTGATGGTGATGAAGGATATTATTTCTGGCTGCGGAGTCAGCAGGACCAGAACAGCCCCGGGATTAAGGCAAAATATAACAAGATCGAAGAATTCAGACGGAAGATCCAGAACGATATCCAGTTCTTCGAACACCGGATAGCAAAAATCCCGTTAAAACATCAGCGGAAATTTCTTGAATATCCAGGTCTGAAAAAATATGCGCATTTCCTGGAGCGTTTATTCGCGGAAGCCAAATTTCTGTTGAGTGAACCCGAGGAGATCATTCTGAACTACAAGAGTTCGACATCATACGCGAACTGGGTGAAGATGACTTCAGGATTTCTGGCGAAGGAGGAGAAAAAAGTACTCCTGGAGAACGGTAAAAGGGATGAAAAGACTTTTGCGGAAATATTAAGTCTGATGAACAGCGGAAAGAGGCAGGTAAGAGACTCGGCGGCAAAGGCGTTCAACATTATATTAAACAAACACGCGGATGTTGCCGAGGCGGAGATAAATTCCGTCCTGGCTGACAAACAGACGGATGACACACTCAGGAATATATCCAGACCGGATATGGCCAGACATATTAGTGACGACATCGACAGCGCGATAGTCGATTCACTCATAAAGACCGTGTCTGGCGGTTTTGATATTTCCTCGCAATATTATGAGCTGAAAGCCAGGTTACTGAAAGTCAGAAAACTCAAATATCATGAAAGGAATATTGAGATCGGGGGTATCGACAAAAAATATTCATACAAGGAATCCCTGAGACTTATTCAGAAAGTTTTCAAAAAACTCGACACTGAATTCTCTGACATCCTGACCGGTTTTGTCGAAAATGGTCAGTTGGATGTATATCCTCGAAAAGGCAAGGGAAACGGCGCGTTCTGCGCCCATCATCTCGCGTCTCAGCCGACGTATATACTCCTCAACCATACGGACAAACTTCAGGATGTATTAACTCTTGCGCATGAACTCGGACATGGGATAAACAATGAATTGATTCGCAAGAAGCAGAATGCACTGAACTTCGGCACTCCTCTCTCCACGGCGGAAGTCGCCAGCACCTTCATGGAGGATTTTGTACTTCATGAAATACTCGGGAAAGCCGACGACGAATTACGTTTTTCAATCATGATGAAAAAACTTAACGATGACGTCTCGACGATATTCAGGCAGATTGCATGCTATAAATTTGAGCAGGAACTTCATCATGATTTCAGGCGAAAAGGATACCTCTCCAGGGAAGAGATAGGGACGCTGTTCAGCAAACATATGTCGGCATACATGGGAACATTCGTTGAACAGTCTCCGGGTTCGGAAAACTGGTGGATATACTGGAGCCATATCAGGATGTTCTTTTATGTTTACTCATACGCAAGCGGCCTTCTGATCTCCAAGTCTCTCCAGAACTCAGTAAAAGAAAACCCCGGGTTTATCGATAATGTAAAAGGATTTCTGTCAGCCGGATTGTCTAATTCTCCAAGGAACATCTTCAGCAATCTTGGAATAGATATAACAGACAATAAATTCTGGAGCAAGGGACTTTACGAAGTCAAAAACCTGCTTCGGGAAACCACCAGGCTGGCTGAAAAGCTGGGCAAAATCTAAAATTATATTCTTTAAAAAAATGAGGGAGGCAGGCTGTCCGCCTGCCTCCCCATCATCATTACAATCCGTGCTAATATTTACTCACGAATTATAGTTCTTCAGATCTATCCACCCAATTAGGTCCGCGCGCACCATTAGGGCCATGCTCGCAATTAGGGCCACGCTCACACGGAGGCTCTGTCTCCTCACAGTCTGAGTCGTCTGCGTCGGTTAATCCGTCACAGTCGTTGTCAAGTGTGTCATCACATGTGACCTCCGGGTCTTCTGTAGGTGTTCCGGCTACGCAACTGTCAACTTCGTCACCATCCACACATACAGTCTCTCCTGAAGACTCACAAACTCCCAGTCCGCATGTTGTAGGCACTGATACATAGTCCTCGTCAACTGCTCCGTCGCAGTCGTCGTCGATGCCGTCACATGTAGTATCGTCGGTAGCTGTAGGGATACAGACATTCGCACAGTCTGAGTCCGCCGCGTCGGTTAATCCGTCACAGTCGTTGTCAAGTGTGTCATCGCATGTGACCTCCGGCTCTTCCGTCGGTGTTCCGGCTATACAGCTATCG
>JAYWMP010000255.1:0-3637 GCA_035873255.1 Nitrospirota bacterium | reverse complement strand
GGTCTATCTCCTTCCCGTCCATCGACTCATTTTCAAGCAGTCTCTTCGCAAAGGAATCCAGTAGTGTCTGTTTATCCATAAGAAGGGTCTTCGCGGCCTTATATGCATCAACTACGATACGTTTAACCTCTTCATCAATCTCCGCAGCGGTCTTTTCACTATAATCCTTATGCTGTGATATCTCCCGGCCGAGGAATATCTGCTCTTCTTTTTTACCAAAAGTGACAGGACCAAGCTTATCGCTCATCCCCCATTCCGTAACCATCTTTCTGGCTACGTCGGTGGCGCGTTCAAGGTCGTTGCCGGCGCCTGTCGTCATATGCTTCAGCGCTATCTCTTCGGCGGCCCTGCCACCCATGAGAACCTGCAGCGTCTTTATCAGGTATTCCCTTGAATAGGTATATCTTTCATCTATCGGAAGCTGTTGTGTTATCCCAAGCGCCCTGCCTCTCGGTATTATACTCACCTTGTGAATAGGGTCCGTGCCGGGTGTAAGCCTTGCGACCAGTGAATGTCCTGCCTCGTGGTACGCGGTATTCTTCTTCTCTTCATCGCTTATGATCATGCTCTTTCGCTCGACACCCATCAGAACCTTGTCTTTTGCGGCCTCGAAATCAGAACTCTCCACCTTGGTCTTTGCACTTCTGGCCGCGATAAGCGCGGCTTCGTTTATCAGGTTAGCCAGGTCCGCACCGGTAAATCCAGGCGTTCCCCTGGCGATTTTCTCCATGTCCATACTCTCGTCTATGGGTATGTTTCTTGTGTGTACTTTCAGTATCGCGAGTCGTCCCTTGACATCAGGCTGAGGCACCACCACCTGCCTGTCGAACCTGCCCGGCCTCAACAGAGCGGGATCAAGTACATCCGGCCTGTTAGTCGCGGCAATGATTATTCTGCCCTCATTGCCTTCAAAGCCGTCCATTTCAACCAATAGCTGGTTAAGAGTCTGTTCGCGCTCGTCATGACCCCCTCCTAGTCCAGCGCCTCTGTGCCGGCCAACAGCATCGATCTCGTCGATAAAAATTATACATGGCGCGTTCTTTCTGGCCTGTTCAAACAGGTCCCTGACTCTCGATGCGCCGACACCCACAAACATCTCGACAAAATCCGATCCGCTTATGCTGAAAAAAGGCACACCAGCCTCGCCCGCGATCGCCCTGGCAAGCAGTGTCTTGCCCGTACCGGGCGCGCCGACGATAAGAACTCCCTTTGGTATCTTGCCGCCCAGTTTCTGGAATTTCTGAGGGTCCTTCAGAAAGTCTATTATCTCCTCCAGCTCCGCCTTCGCCTCTTCTATGCCCGCGACATCCGCAAAGGTTATCTTTACGGACTTTTCAGAAACAAGCCTCGCCCTGGATTTTCCGAAAGACATCGCCTTGTTTCCCCCGCTCTGCATCTGGCGCATGAAAAATATCCAGATTACGGCGATGAATATTATAGGTCCCCATGTAAAAAAGAGGTTGATATACCATGGGTTCTGGTCGGGTGGCTCCACTGTAATTTTTACGTTCTCTGCGCGCATTTTTTCGACGAGATCGGGATACTCAGGGGAATAAGACCTGAACTTTGTTCCATCCTTCAAACGGCCTGTAATGGCATTCTCCTTTATCGTAACCTCGTCGACATCTCCGGCATCAAGCATCGTCATAAACTCGGAAAAGATCAGCTCTTCCTGGACCTTTTTCGGAGCATTTAAAAGATTAATCAGCAGGAGTATCAGTAAAGCAATCAGCACCCAGATAAAAAGATTTTTATATGCAGTCAATATTTTCCTCCATAAATTTTATATATTTTAACACATAGAAAACTTTATTTGCAGTTATACGGATTCTCCCCAGTGATTGAAAACTTCAGCTTCCGGTCCTGCCAGTTACCTGGAATACGGTTCAGCGCGCCGGTGAACCAAATATATTTTCCAGCATTTCCTTCTGCCTTGAGATCAGTTCCGGGATGCCTTTTCCCGCTAACGAGATAAGATCATTCAGTTTTTCCGTTGAAAAAGGCCTGCCTTCGGCCGTACCCTGGATTTCGACCACATCTCCACTACCTGTCATGACTATATTCATATCCACCTCTGCGGAAGAATCTTCCTCATAACAGAGGTCAAGCAACACCTCGTTGTTAACTATCCCGACACTGATAGCGGCAAGGTAGTCCCTGATCGGATTTTTCTCTATAAGACCGTTTTTCAGGGCGTATCCGACGGCGTCGGCAAAACAGATGAACGCCCCGGTTATCGCCGCCGTCCTGGTGCCCCCATCTGCCTGTATAACGTCGCAGTCCACCCAGAATGTCCTCTGCCCGGTCAGGTTAAGATCGACAACGGACCTTAATGACCTTCCTATGATTCTCTGTATTTCATGTGTCCTGCCGCCTACACGTCCGATGGACGATTCTCTTGAAGTTCTGCTCTGTGTGGCCCTCGGAATCATCGAATATTCAGCTGTTATCCATCCCCTGTTCTGGTCCCGCAGAAAATGAGGCACTCTATCCTCTATCGAAGCAGTGCAGATGACCCTTGTCCCTCCCAGCTCTATGAGCACGGAGCCCTCAGCGGTGCTGATAAAATCCCTCGTAATTTTGATGTTTCTCATTTCATCGTTTTTTCTGCCGTCGATCCGCATGAATATTACACCTCCATTTCCATCTCTATTTTTTTTATAAAATCTATCTTCCTGCCCAGAAATTTCTCGCCGACATTAACAAATCTTTCAGTGGAATCCGTCACGTAAAATTTATGGATGGCATCCTCAGGGCCTGTCCTCCTCAGGGACAGTTCATTCAGAACATTTTTCACCTCTCCGGCGGTTTCGACCGCAGAGTCGATGAGAGTGACTTTTTCACTCATGACCTTTGTTATAACATTCTTCAGGAGAGGGTAATGAGTGCATCCGAGCACCAGGGTGTCCACGCACTTGTCCCTGATATTATTCAGGTATGTTTCGGCGATCATTTCGGCTATTCTGCCTTCGGACCATCCTTCTTCAACAAGGGGCACGAAGAGCGGACAGGCCAGGCTGAATACCTCGACATCACCATCAACCTCTTTTATGGCCCTGGTATATGAATAACTTTTTATGGTGGCTTCCGTACCTATCACACCGATTTTTTTATTCTTCGAGCATGAAACCGCTGCTCTCGCGCCGGGTCTTATTACACCTACTACCGGTACAGGCACGGAACTTCTGATGGCGGCCAGACTCACTGATGAGGCTGTGTTGCATGCGATAACGAGCAATTTAATATCTTCCGATATAAGGAACCCGGCGTTCTCGAAAGAATACCGTGTCACTGTTTCCGGAGACCTTATGCCGTAAGGGACCCTTGCCGTATCCCCAAGATAGACGGTATTCTCGAAAGGCAGTTCCCGGAATATCTCCTTTAATACAGTCAGACCTCCAATGCCTGAATCGAATATGCCTATCGGCTTCTCTTTTTTATTCATCGGAAAGTCGGCTGCTGTCCTCATACCCGGTTATAACCGTACTTTTTAATTTATATTTCAGATAAAAATGGCCGCCGAGAGTCTCTATCTCCTTTCCATCAACAAGTATCCTGAAATCATTGAAGTCCCGCAGATTTGAAATAAGACTCTCATAAATGCCTTTCAGAATCAGATATTCCGAAAGCGCGTCAC
>JAYWMP010000216.1:0-3791 GCA_035873255.1 Nitrospirota bacterium | reverse complement strand
TTAGTGTTTTACAAATTATTATGCTTATCGTAGTATAATGCTTTCCCAGGTGATCATCAACTTCTTTTTGACTATATCCATATTTATATACCGCCTCCACTATTTTCAGACTGCTCCAGGATACTGCACCCTCATGGCAAGGCCATTGAAAATTTTTGCAATTTCTAAACATGCCCGTCAATAGAAGTGTCCGGTTTTTATGTTTGAACGCTCTGCGCCATGCGCTATGCTCTATGCTTTCGTTTATGAACCTTGAACCCGGACACTCGGCGCTGTTGAACTCCGGATCGTTACCGTCAGTCCAGTCCTTTTGTTTCGTTCCATGCCTGTCCAAACAAACCCGGCAAATTCTCCGTCCACTGGTAATCCGCAGGTAGATATATGGTACAATTAGCAGATCCCGGTATTAAAAAACATGGCAGGTGTCAGGCAATGAAAAAGCTGCATAATACGTATATACCGCCGTAATAAAGTCGATCCTTAAGAGCCTGTTGAAAGCATGTATGCCCGAGAGAAAAACCGGCATTGCAGACACTGCTTAACTGTATCTGATACCGGAGAAAGATTTTACAAAAAAAGAAAAAGGGAAATCCCCCGGATGGGGCATAATATAAACAGAAAGGCTCTCCGAAGTCCTGCTTCGGGGCAGTCTGATTATTAAAGGAGAATACTATGAGAAAAAAAGGGTTAATATTTATTATCGGGATGTTTCTGCTCTCGTTCGCAATAACGATGACCGGCTGCGGCATAAACGACAACACAGACGTGTTTATCTATTCTGTCGGAGGCACTGTATTCGGATTGAACGGCACTGTGGTGCTTCAGAACAACAGCGGGGACGACCTGACTATAACTTCGGATGGAGCCTTCACCTTTGATTCAGCCATGTCTGACGGGTCCGCCTACAATGTAACGGTAGCTACACAGCCTGCGGGCCAGATATGCACCGTCACAGACGGAACCGGAACGATATCAGGGGTGGACGTGACGAACGTTGCGGTTACATGCACTGATGTTATAACCGTAAGCGGCACTGTCGAGGATGCTGTTACCGGTACTATGCTCGAAGGCGTGACGATAGAGACTAGGTATACAAACGATACAATTCTCGCCACCGCAACGACCGATGCGAGCGGGGCATTTACTGTCGACGCCCCGGCTGACCAGGATTTCTACCTGCATGCCAATGGCGTGACTATAAGTTCTGTAACCTATATAGCGGAGAATCTCCAGATCGATCAGTTCCCGGCAGACCAGACAGGGATAAAATTCTATATGGTTGATGATACTAGCATAGGAGATCTCGCCACGCAGCTGGGAGCTGATACATCCACGGACGCATTATTTGCCTTTGATGTGGAGGACAGCAGCAGCACCGGCATCGCGGGTATTACCGTAAGCGCCTCCCCGGCTGTCACCAATATCAGTTACAATCAGGACGGCTCGACCTTTTCCACAACAGCACCCACAACAACATTTAACGGCCCGTCGGTTGCCGGATATAACAGTGCGACCACTGGCACTTACACGTTTTCACTTACAGGAACTGGTTATACCATCGACGCCACCTTCAGTCTCCGGTTGATTCCGGGCGAGCTGAGCATGCCGATAGAGCCATAGGAATTCAGTACAGATCCGAACAATTACCGGGAACGTGATAACCCCGTTCCCGGTAATTGTGATTCTCTCCATGAATATCTCCGGTTTCGAGTCTGTTTTCCAGCGTAGAACAGGATTACCTGGCTGGTCCGGCTCCCAGAGGCATATATTTCCGGCAGCAGGCCGGTCCCGGGGTATACCGGGGCAAAAACCAGGTTGTTTGGTGTAAAATTCCAAATACGACTTATAGGGGGTATCTTGCTGAATGGAAGTGAGTGTTCGGGCCGCGAAACATGGTGATATTGATATATTAGTTAATCTCCTCAGAGAACTATTCGAAATTGAAGAGGATTTTATCTTCGACGATGAAAAACAACGGCGCGGATTAACTCTTATGATCAACAGCAAAAAGGACCGTATATTCGTGGCTGAATACAGGAATGAAGTCATAGGAATGTGTTCAGTCCAGTTATTAATATCAACGGCTGAGGGTAGTTTTGTCGGGCTGCTGGAAGATATGGTAGTAAAGAAAGCACACAGGGGAACGGGTGTGGGACGAAGGCTGATCACAAAAGTTGAACAATGGAGTGTGGAGCAGGGCTTAACCAGGCTTCAGCTTCTTGGGGACAGGAATAATGACCCTGCCCTCGCCTTTTATGAAAAGCTCGGATGGTCAGAAACAAAGTTGATCGGGTTAAGAAAGTTACCAGGGCAATATACTGATGAGTAACCCCGGCGATCAGAACATAAAGCCTGTAAAAATGAAAAACATAAAACTCGGTATAGAATATGACGGTGCAGCTTACCAGGGATGGCAGTCGCAAAAGTCGGGCCGGACTATACAGGACATAATCCGGGAATGTATCTTCAGCATCACGGGAGAAAGGTCCGGACTCACAGGCGCAAGCAGGACCGATGCCGGTGTACACGCGCTTGACCAGGTTGCTGTATTTCGTACTGGGTCAAAGCTGCCGGTAGACATAATAATGCGGGCTCTAAATGCAAAACTCCCCCCGGACATCAGGATATCCGGAGCTGAAGAGACGGACGACGATTTTAATCCGAGATACATGGCACTGGGAAAAAGTTATTTTTATACAATCGCCATGGGAAGAAATCAGCCGGTTTTTTTTAAAAGATACTTATGGGAGATCAGGGCGGCGCTTAATCTTGACAAAATGAAGGAGGCGGCCGCTTCTATTGTCGGGAGACATGATTTCTCCGCATTCAGGGGCTCGGGCTGCGGCGCAAAGACTACGGTCAGGAATATTTATTCGCTGGATATAGCAGGAGATAATAACATCAGGTTTATGGCAGCGGCTTTCAGGGGAGACTTCATAAAAATACGGATAGAAGGCGATGCTTTTCTGCGGCATATGGTCAGAAATATTGTCGGCACACTCGTTGAAATCGGCAAGGGGAAATTACCTCCCGGTGCAATGACGCGGATTCTGGAGTCGCGTGACAGGAGGCTGGCAGGGCCGACCGCACCCGCCAACGGCCTTTTCCTGGAGAAGATCAGCTACTGAACAAGGCCGTCATTTCTTCAAATTTAATCAATTTGTCGTGTCCGAATTTTTCTATGCTTTTCCTGACTTCATCCATCGACTTTTCGGTATGGAGCGTATCCAGCCTTTTTGAGAAAAATTTATCCGCAAAACAGATAATCTTCTCCTCAAGAGAAACCGGGGACATGTCCCTCAACGGCAAATCCAGGTTCTGTTTCCTGATATCGGCGACGGTTAATCCGACGCCTATGTGCCTTTCGCAGACAAGCGCGTGTCGAGGGAACCCTTCTTTATCGAGAAGCTCCCTGCCCAGATATCCGTGACATATATATTCCTTATCTCCATAACAGCCCAGCTGCGGCGCACGGGTCAAAAAAATACCAATATCATGAAGCATCGCGGCTTCCTGGATGAACTGTATGTCCGGGTCCATCCACTTTATCTTCCGGGCGATATCAACCGCCTTGGCCGCAACCATTCTGCCGTGCTCAATAAGGATATTGTATGCCTGCGAATCTTTTTTGTAATATCTGCTGATAATTTTAACGGGATCCATTAAAAACCTCTTATGCATTATACATAAATAGATTGGTCCGGGAAAAGCACCTTGATGAAGAAATGAACTTGCATACCCCGTTTTGCAAACTTATCCTTACCCACATTCAGGTCTGGATACAGGGGCTA
>JAYWMP010000202.1:0-2297 GCA_035873255.1 Nitrospirota bacterium | reverse complement strand
TCGGGAAAGACCACCCTTGCACTTAATACTGTAGCCCAGGCGCAAGCCTCCGGAGGCACATCAGCGTTTATAGACGCAGAGCATGCGCTTGATGTAAATTATGCCAGAAGGATCGGTGTGAACATTGACGATCTCCTGGTTTCACAGCCCGATACGGGCGAGCAGGCGCTTGAAGTGGCGGAATATCTTGTGCGAAGCGGAGCTGTCGATATTATCGTCATAGATTCCGTTGCCGCTCTTGTGCCGAGGGCTGAAATAGAGGGTGACATGGGGGATTCTCTTCCCGGCCTCCAGGCAAGGCTGATGAGCCAGGCGCTCAGGAAACTGACGGCGTCCATATCAAAGTCGAATACAACCCTGATATTCATCAACCAGTTAAGAATGAAAATCGGCGTAATGTTCGGAAACCCGGAAACAACAACCGGGGGCAACGCCCTGAAGTTCTACTCAACCATAAGGCTTGATATCAGGAAAATTGAAAACATCAAGGAAAACCAGGAGATAATCGGGGGCCGGGTGAGAGTAAAGGTGGTGAAAAATAAACTGGCGCCACCTTTCAGGCAGGCCGAATATGACATATATTTCAACCAGGGTATTTCGAAAGAGGGTGAGCTTGTAGACCTCGGCGTCGAAAAAAACATTATCGACAAATCGGGCTCGTGGTACAGCTACAGCGGAACAAGGATCGGACAGGGAAGAGAAAACGCCAAGGAATACTTAAGGAACAATCAACCCATAGCCGCAGAGATAAAGGAAAAGATCATTGAAGCTTATAACCTCAAAAAATAACTCCCGGGTTAGAAGGAGACAATAATGGATATCAACGAACTTTTAGAAACCGCCCATACAATGGGCGCGTCCGACCTTCATCTGAAAGCAGGATCATATCCTATCCTGAGAATAAACGGCGAGCTTAGCCCGATAACATCGGAAAACAGGCTCAGCCAGGAAGATACACTGAAGATAGCGTTCAGCGTAATGAGTCCCGGCCAGCAGGATTCATTCAAGAAAAGAAAAGATATTGATCTTGCGTACAGTGTCCCGGGATTAGGACGTTTCAGGTGCAACATCTTCATCCAGAGAGGCACAATAGGTCTGATCTTCAGGGTAATCCCGATGAAGATCCCGACCATCGAGGAGCTTATGCTTCCGGAAATTATCAAAAAGATTTCCGCTGAACAGAGAGGCCTGATCCTGGTCACCGGAACAACCGGAAGCGGTAAATCCACAACACTCGCAACAATGATCGATACAATGAACGCCAGCAAAACCGACCACATTATCACTATCGAGGATCCGATAGAATATCTTCACCGGGACAAGCGGTCCATAGTAAATCAGAGGGAAATAGGCAGCGACACGGAATCTTTCAGCAGGGCGCTGAGGTCCTCGTTAAGGCAGGATCCGGACGTCATTCTTGTCGGTGAGATGAGGGACTTTGAAACGATCCAGACAGCGCTGACCGCGGCTGAAACTGGTCACCTCGTCCTGAGCACACTGCATACCGTTGACGCGACTGAAACCGTCAACAGAATCATATCCGTATTCCCGCCGTATCAGCACAAACAGGTTAGGATCCAGCTCGCATCCATACTCAAGGCCATTATTTCGATGAGACTTATCCCCAAGATAGACGGAATGGGCAGGGTCCCGGCAGTCGAGATACTGATCGCCACCGCGACGATTAAGGACTGCATACTCGACCCCGACAAAACCAAGATGATCCACGACATGATAGCCCAGGGAGCGATACATTACGGGATGCAGACATTTGACCAGTCGCTGTTCAATCTCTTTAAATCGGACCTGATATCATACGAAGAAGCACTGCGAAGGGCGACAAATCCCGATGATTTCGCGCTGAAGGTAAAAGGCGTTCAGTCCACCAGCGACCTTATGCTCGATGACCATCTGCCAAAGGACGAAATAAAGATTGACAGATTCAGCGGTTGACGCAAGAAAATACGCTTTCAGACTCCTCGGATACAGAAGCAGAAGCGAGAAGGAATTAAGGGAAAGGCTCAGGCAGAAGGGGTTTGCCGATGACATAATAGCAGGTACATTGAACTATCTGAAAGAGATCGGGTATCTTGACGACATAGCACTCGCGCAAAACCTGACAAGACAGGTCATCCAGGACAGATTGCTCGGATATAGCGGGGCAAGAAGATTTATGCTGAAAAGAGGACTATCCAGGGAAGTTATTGAATCAACCCTGGATTATGATGAAGACATTGAACTTCGGAACGCAAAAAAACTTATAGACAAAAAGATGAAATCCGTGGCAAATTATCCAT
>JAYWMP010000157.1:0-2044 GCA_035873255.1 Nitrospirota bacterium | reverse complement strand
TCTCTTATTTTGCCGAGTTCGACCGGGAAAAAATCGAAGAATAATGTTCTGTCCGCTTCGGTCGAAAGGGAAAGTAATTTGCCTTTTGCCTTGGCGCCGAAAGTGGAGTGCAGATACTGGAGGTTTGTTGTCTTGCCACTTAATCCAGGTCCGTAATAGACAATTTTAAGCGTTATTTCCTTTGTCGCGTAATTGAACAGTGCCATGTTTTATACTATACCATAAACTCCGTTTCTTGTCTGATATTTAACTTTGTACATCGCCTCGTCGGCAAGTATCAAAAGGTCTTCCTTCGTCTTTGCGCTTTCAGGATAAGTTGTTACTCCGAAACTGGCGGTCAATCTGAATGAATATCCTTCCTTTTTGAGGAAAGTATGTCGTATTATGGATTTTCTTAATCGTTCCGCTATCTGCAATGCATGATTATGCGAAGTCTGAGGCAGCACCACAACAAACTCGTCCCCGCCGTATCTTACTACAACATCTATTGACCTCAGACCCTTAATCAGCAGTTGTCCTATCTCGACAAGTGTTTTGCTGCCTGTAAGATGACCGTAATTATCATTAATCGCCTTGAAGTAGTCAATATCGATAAATATTAATGAAAGAGGCGTATGGTATCTGTCCGACCTGGCGATCTCCGTCTCAAGTGTGCTTTGAAGGTATCTCGTGTTGAAGAGGCTCGTCAGATCATCAGTAATGGATTGCTCGGCCATTTTCTGGTAAAGTGAGGCCCTTTCAATCGCGATCGCGGCCTGGGCCACAAGCTTGAGCAGAAGATCGAGATCATTTCGGGTAAAAGCCCTGTCTGAAGTTTTATTTGCAATTTCGATTACGCCGAGAGTAGTGTTTTTGATTTTTATTGGAACACACATTAATGATTTTATTCCTGGAGCAATTTTTTTATTCAGTCCTGAATAGCGCTTTTGATCACCAGAAACATCAGGTATGATAACGGGAACGCCCTCCCTGGCGACCCATCCGGCAATCTCTTTTCCGGCTTTTATTCTGACTGAACTGACCCGGCCCTTATTTTTTTTTCTTCCGGTCTCCTTCTCAAAGAAAAGCTCGCCGGTTTCTTCATCAAGCAGAAGGATGGACCCGGATTCCGCCATTATCAGTTTTTTCGCCTTTTGAAGTATTGTATTGAGGATTTGATTCAGATTCAGCGTGGAGGTTAGTGTTCTGCTCACTTCCTCGAAAAAATCGAGTTCATGACTGAAAGTCAAAAGTTTATTCTTCAGCCCGAAGTGCTCAACTAAAAGCTCCCTTTCCTTTTTTGCCCTTTCGATGTAATATTTCAGTACTTTCGCCGGCGGATTATTTAAAGGATAGGTCAAGGTGTGCCTCGTCCATGGGGCGAATCCCCTGAATGAACCGGTAGCGGAGAGTACTATTCTGGGTACATCCCTGTATCTTTTAATGAATTCCCTGAAGGTTGATTCCCCGCTCTGATTTTTATCGGCGATGATTACATCCGGGATGTAATTGTCCTTGTGCGTTATATTGTCTATTGACTTGAATTTTGTGATGGTCGCGCCTGATGATTCGAGGATGTCCTCGTATTCTTTTTTGAGGATATCCAGTCCAAACCAGAATATTTTGATCAAGTCGCCCCGCAACAACGCTTATATTTTTTGCCGCTGCCACAGGGACATGGCTCGTTACGACCCACTTTCTTCCCTCTGGAGACTGTCTGTCCGGCTGCGTCCCTGTCATTTCTGTTATAGTTAAGATTTAATTGTCTTGGACGTGTTTTTATTTCAGGCTCCAGATCTTTCCGGATCTGCATTTTAAACAGCCTGGTCACAATTTCGGACGAGATTCTGCCGGACATCTCCGAGAACATATCAAATGCCTCTTTTTTATATTCTACTAAAGGATCTCTCTGACCGTAACCCCTCAGTCCTATGCCTTCCTTCAGGTGGTCCATTGCAAGCAGATGATCTTTCCACTGGGAATCAACAACCTGAAGCACTATAATTTTTTCAAGATAGCGCATTATTTCGCTACCTGTTTCGATCTCTTTTTTCTCGTATGAATT
>JAYWMP010000181.1:0-18188 GCA_035873255.1 Nitrospirota bacterium | reverse complement strand
ATTTTTTATATACCTCTAAACTTTTTATATATATTTAACCTTATCGGCATGCTTTGAAAAACTTCAACAAATTTACAGGACTGGGTGGAATGATTTATTTAATTGTATTTGTGAGGATTCTGGATTCTCGATGTAAGTCCTCGCGAGAGTCGCGTCGACCCGCTCAAAAGATCGGGAATGACAGGATGGTGGAAGGACGGGATGGTGGACTACGTTGAAAGACTGGTTACGGGAAACTACCCATAAATTTTCTGAACTACAATGTCTTTTTTGTCGTCATGCCGGACTTGATCCGGCATCCAGGAACCCTCCCTTCGGTCTAAATGACAATTCAGAGGAGACAGGACACTATTGTCCCGGGTTTTATAAAAAAAAGCCGGGAGGCCCAAAATGGGGGAGGGGCCCCCCCGGCAGGTAAAAAATTAAAATCCCTTGTGTGATGATTTCCTCAAAAAGGCCGGTATATCCAGGGTCTCCTCATAATTGAATATGCTCTCTCTTGACTCCTTCATCTCAGGATTACCGTCAAGACTTTTCGCCAGAATTTTCTCTGCTCCCATACTTTTATAGCCGACGGATTCCTTGCCGGGGGCCCATTTCCTTAACTGGGGCAGTTCAAGCTTTTCCTTCTTTTCTTCAAAACCGGTGGCTATTACCGTAACCCTCACTTCATCATTTACATCCGGGTCTATGACCGAGCCGAAGATCACATTGACGTCTTCGTGGGCGGAATCATAAATGAGCGAAGTCGCCTCCTGCACCTGGCTTAATGAGAGCTCAAGCCCTCCGGTTATGTTAATGAGTATCCCTCTGGCGCCTTCTATGGAGGAATCTTCAATCAGTGGGTTTAATATCGCCTTTTTGGCGGCCTCGGCAGCGCCTCCTTCGCCCTTGCCAATACCGGAACCCATTACCGCGCGTCCCATTCCCTCCATAATTGTTTTGACATCGGCAAAATCAACATTGATAAGCCCGGGGACAAGAATAATATCGGATATGCCCTGCACCGCCTGCTTGAGGACGTCATTCGCGATCGAGAAAGACTTCAGCATGGGGGTGCTTTTTTCGACAACAAGGCTGATTCTGTCATTGGGAATAACGATTAATGTATCAACGTCCCTGGTGAGTTCCTTTATCCCCTCTTCGGCATTCATGAGCCTCTTTTTCCCTTCATAGAAAAAGGGCTTCGTTATTACGGCAACCGTCAGCGCGCCTAACTCTTTTGCGATGCCGGCGATAACAGGCGCGGCTCCAGTTCCTGTTCCGCCCCCCATGCCCGCAGTTATAAAAACCATGTCGCAGCCTTCCAGGCTTTCCATTATCGCGTCCTTATCTTCAAGCGCCGCCTGCCTGCCTATTTCAGGATTTGATCCTGCTCCCAGGCCCTTGGTCAGTTCAGCCCCAATCTGTATCTTGGTTGGTGCAAGAGACGTTTCAAGCACCTGCATGTCTGTATTCACGGCGATGAATTCCACCCCGTGCAGATTTGAAGCTATCATATTATTTACAGCGTTACCACCAGCCCCTCCGGCCCCTATAACCTTGATCTTTGCCTTTTGACCCCTTACTTCCTCGATTTCAAACATAATTGGCTCCTTTCCCTGTCTTCATTTAAATCTGAAAAATCTATCTGAATAGTCCTTAACCCAGTCCTTCATCCTCCCAAAAGCACCGCCGATGATTTCCGGGGAAGAGCTCCCGTTAAAATCCTGCTCATCGATGTAATTGAGAAACCCGACGCATGATGAATAGACAGGGCTGTCGACCGCCACCCTCATTCCATTTGTATTTAAGGGCATGCCAACCCTCACCGGAAGACCGAGAACCGATTCGGCCATTTTATCAAACCCTCCAAGCAGGGAAGTTCCCCCTGTCAGCACGATGCCGTATGCCACGCGATCAGGTCCGAACCATGCCCTGATCTCTGCTTTTATCATCTGGAGAATCTCTTCGCATCGCGGCTGTATTATCTCCAGGAGGTGCCTGACGGGAAGACTGATCCCACGCCCACCGTATTGTGTCATCCGCACTTCGGCCTGACCGTCTTCTATTATTCCCATGACAGCAGCGCCCGATGCCTGTTTCAGCCTTTCCGCTTCATGCGTTTCAACGCCCAACCCCACGGCTATGTCATTGGTGATGTGGGCCCCGCCGACACCAAGCACCGAGACATGTCGCGGGCGGCTGTCCCTGAATAGCACGATGTCGGTCGTCCCGCCCCCGATATCTATAAGCACAACACCGGTCTTCTTCTCGTCCGGGGTGAGGGTGGAATATGCCGACGCAAGAGGCTTTAAGATAACACCAGCAACATCCAGGTCCGATTTCGCGCAGCATTCAACAAGGTTTTTCACCGGGACCACCGCTCCTGTAATTATATTGACCCTGGCCCCGAGTCTTGCGCCCGCCATGCCTATGGGATCTATTATCCCTTCGCGTCCGTCCAGCACGAATTCCACCGGTATGACATGCAGCACTTCCCTGTCAAGCGGAACATATACGGCCTTTGCCGATTCAATCGCCCGCTCCACATCAACACAGTCAACTTCTTCGCCCCCTATGCCGATCGATCCGAAACTCTCAAATCCACTGATATGCCCGCCCGAGATACCTGAAAAGACAGATCTGATCCTGGTCCCGGAAAAAGACTCCGCTTCTTTTACCGCCTTTTTTATCGAATCAACAGTGGCGTCCATGTTGACTATTATCCCTTTTCTGACACCGGATGAATTCGACCTGCCGACACCGAGTATGTTCAGTCCATCGTCGTTCAGTTCGGCGACCACGGCGCAGACCTTTGTCGTGCCGACATCAAGGCCGGCGACTATGTTTAAACCCGTCAATGCGCCACCCCTTTCATCGGTTTGACAAAAGCCCTCCTGGCAAACCTCAAATCTATATAATCAACTCGCATCTTCCGGTTTTTTATCTCCCGCTCAAGGTCCATTAATCTCATAAGCTTGTCTTCGTAATCACCGACACCAACTTTGATGGCGACACCGTCTAACTTTACCGTCAGATCATTAGGTTTATACGCGATTATCTCTATCTGGTCTTTCTGATACATCAGCCCTTTTTCTTTTATCACACGCACAAGATTCAGCGCCTCGGAAAACACTCCCTCTTTTCCGAAAGGTGTTCCGGATATCACGGGCAGGAACGGTACCGGACTGTTTTTCAGTTCCTGAAGCATCTTTCCCCTTTCGTCTATGATAAAAAGACGGCCCCTCATATCAAGAAGCGCGAAGGGCTCGGACTCTTTCACCCGGATATGAAGCCCGCCCGGAAATTCCTTCCTGACTTTTATCGATCTCACCCACGGGGATTCGGCCATCTTCGCGGCCACCTTCGCGCCGGACAACGCGATAAGATTTTCCTTTCCAGTCAACCCGGTCAGACTCATCAGTTCTTCGTCCGTTAAATGCTCGTTACCCGAAAAAACAACCTCCGTGATGGTAAAGGCCTTTTTGGCCGCCACCGACATAAAATATATAATCGCGACAAATGCAATTACAGGAAAGACAACAAAGACAAAATACTTAATGCCCGCAACGGCATTCGTACCCCGCTTCTTTTTCAGCAGTATGTTCTTTTTGATCTTCCTGTTACGCCCCACCAATGCCTCCGAGTATCTCTTCCAGGAGCAGCTGGAAGTCCAGTCCCGCATGTTTCGCGATCTTCGGCAGAAGGCTCGTCTCCGTCATGCCGGGGATGGTATTCACTTCGAGAACAAAGGGACCGCCGTTATCGTCGACTCTCAGGTCAACCCTTGTCGCGCCCCCGCACCCAAGGACTTTATGCGCCGACAATGCCGCCTTCTTAGCCCTTTCGTATATCTTTCTCTCTATTTCCGGCGGAAGAATATAATCGGTGAGTCCCGACGTATATTTCGCATCGTAGTCGTAAAACTCCCCGGAAGGTCTCACCTCGACACCACCGAGAACTTTATCGTTCAATATCCCTATCTGGATCTCTTTCCCCTTAATATATTTCTCAACGACCACCTTATCGCCGCAACGGAACGCCCGGTTGAGGGCCGCCGGAAATCCGGACCTCTCCCTCACAATCTCAACGCCGACACTCGAACCTTCGGCAGCCGGTTTAACAACCCAAGGCATCGGAAACCCGGCCCTGAACGCGTAATTCTCCGGTGCTGTCGTTGAATTCTTTTTTATGAAATCCGGCCTGTGAACTATCCTGAACGGCGGAACGGGTATTCCATGATAAACAAATACCTTTTTAGAAGCCTCCTTGTCCATCGCAAGGGCGGACGCAAGGACCCCTGAACCGGTGTATCTTATGTCCATCACCTCCAGCATCCCCTGCACCGCTCCGTTTTCGCCATCTCCTCCATGCAGGGCGATGAAGGCGATATCTATCCGCTGTTTTTTCAGCGCAGAGCAGAGGTCTTCTCCCGCGTCGATCGCCACGACATTATAGCCGGAGGATTTCAGGCAGTCGCTTATGGCCCTTCCACTGTTAAGGGACACCTCTCTTTCGGATGATCTCCCCCCCATAAGAACACCTATTTTTATGGTCTTAAGACCTCTCTTTTTCATCCCAATCTTCTCTCAGCTCCTGATGAACGGTTCATCCTCCGATGCATTAATCTCTCCCGATCACTCTTATCTCCGGCTCCAGAACAATGCCGGTTTTTTTATTCACGATCGATGAAACCTCATCCATAAGTCTCATATAGTCGACCGCCGTGCCTTCACCCCTGTTTATAAAGAAGTTCGCGTGGACGGTGCTGACTTCAATACCGCCCACTCTCATTCCCTTGCAGCCCGCCTCATCAATAAGCCTGCCTGCCTGAACGCCATCGGGATTTCTGAAAACGCATCCGGCGGACCTCTCCGAAAGGGGCTGGTTCCGTCTCTTTTCCATTAAAAATTTCTCCATGCGTTTAGAGACCTCCGCCTCTTCAAATCTCTCAAGTTTCAGGTTGGCGCTCAGCACAATGTCTTTCGGAGAGATGTCCGATCTCCGGTATCCGAAGCCCAGGCCTTCCGCACTGAACATCCCGAGTCCGCCGCTGGAATCCATAATCGCGACAGAGACAAGCACATCCTTTATCTCGTAGCCGAAGGAGCCGGCGTTTCCACATATAGCGCCGCCCACTGTTCCAGGTATGCCGGTCAGCCCTTCAATCCCGGAGTAGCCCCTCTCCCTGCAGAAGTTGACCAGCTCCCGCAGAGACAGGCCTGCTTCCACAAACAGATCGGCATACCTGATTCCTTCTTTCAGCACTTCTATCTTTCTGAACGCGCTAGCGGATATAACAGCCCCGTCAATACCACCGTCCCTGACGAGTATGTTCGTCCCTCTGCCGAGAGTCAGAAAAGGCGTCCCTTTTTTCTTAAGAAAAACAACCAGGTCCCTCATGGAAATGGGGTCGTCAGGCGCCGCCATAACATCCACGGGCCCGCCTATCGCCAGGCTGGTATAATCCTTCATCGGGACATCGAAGTTCATCTCCCCCTGGTAGATATCTGCTAATGCTTCCCGCCATTCTTTCCTGTTAATCAATATTCAGCCCCTTCAATACTTTTTCCCCGAGCTTCCAGACGTCTCCGGCGCCGAGAGTAAAAAGTATGTCTCCCTTTTTCATTTCCGACAAAACCTGGTTCAGCGCCTCTTCCCCGCCGGGTGAATAAATGACATTGCCATGGCCCCTTTTTCTGATCTTCCCGGCGAGCGCCTCTGAAGTGACGCCTTCAATGGATTTTTCGCCGGCAGGATAGATATCAAGAAGAACGAGATAGTCGGAATCGCCGAACGAGGCCGAAAATTCATCCATTAAGTCAGCGGTCCTCGTATATCTGTGCGGCTGAAAAATAACAAACAGCCTTCCTTTTCGATCAAGAAACCGCAGGTTCTCCCTTGCTGCCGAAAGAGTGGCCCTTATCTCGGAAGGATGGTGGCAATAATCGTCGTAGATCTTTATACCTTTCGCTTCCCCCTTAAATTCAAACCTGCGCTGTATACCGCTGAATGACTTCAGCGCTTCTTTTATCGCTGAAACATCCATTTTTAATTCCAGGGCGACCCCGATGGATGCCAGGCTGTTAAGCATATTGTGAGAGCCCGGAAGAGGCACCGAGAACCTGCCGATGGCCTCTTTGCAGCAGACCACGTCGAAACTCGTGGACATGTATCCTTTTTCGATATTCACGGCATATATATCAGAGGATTCCGAAAACCCGTATGTCAAAAAACTCCTGTGTATATGGGGAATCAGGCTTCTCAGGTTCTCATCCTCACCGCAGATAAGCGATACGCCATAAAACGGGACTTTATTAATAAATGAGAGAAAGGCTTCCCTCAGGTTCTCCATGTTTTTGAAAAATTCCATATGTTCCCTGTCAATGTTCGTTACAACCGCGATCGTGGGAGAAAGCTTCAGGAAGGAACCGTCGCTTTCATCAGCTTCGGCCACCAGAAACTCTCCCTGCCCGAGTTTCGCGTTGCTTCCGATCCCCTTGAGCTTCCCTCCGATTATGATCGTCGGGTCTAATCCTCCATATCCGAGGATGGTCGAGATAAGCGATGTCGTGGTCGTCTTTCCGTGCGACCCCGCGATCAGGATACCGTATTTTAACCTCGCCAGTTCGGCAAGCATCTCCGCCCTCGGAATCACGGGGATGGAAAGTCTTCGCGCCGCCACAACTTCCGGATTGTCCGGCTGGACCGCGGACGATATAACCACGACCCTGGCTCTGCCGATATTCTCTTCACTCTGGCCCCTGTATATTTTTATTCCCAGTTCCTCCAGCCTCCTGGTTGTCCCGGTCGTCTTCAGGTCGGATCCGGTCACTTCATAGCCCAGGTTCGAAAGCACTTCCGCAATGCCCGACATCCCTATTCCGCCTATTCCGACAAAATGTATAACACCGTATTTTTCAAACACACCCGCTCCTTTAAAACTCATAATCTAACAACAGCAATGACAGACGATTAATTTAATTTCTGACCTTTCTCTTTATATCTTCATCTTTTTTTATCAGACTCATGGCTATATCAACGATCTTTTTGTCGGCGTCCGGCTTTCCCAGTACACTACTCGCCCTCCGCATATCCATCCTGGCGGAATCGTTTTCATATAGTTCACGAATGTACCCGGCGAGCGTCTCGCCACTGAGTTCATCATCAGGGATCATAAAGGCCGCTCCCAATTCCTTAAGCTTTAACGCGTTAAACTCCTGATGCCGGCCCACGGCATGAGGATAAGGCACCAGTATGGCCGGTTTTCCGAGGGCGATGAGTTCCGAGACAGTCGTCGCGCCGGACCGGGAGACAACGATATCAGCCATGGCATACGCCTCCGCCATCTGGTATATAAACGGCGCGACTGTTCCCTTAGCGCCGGCCTTTCTGTAGGATTCCCGCACATTTTCGTAGTCCATATCTCCTGTCTGATGCAGAAACTGTATCTTGTCCTTCAGGTCCGGCATGTGATTCAGCGCGTTGATCATCGCCCTGTTTATGGACCTGGCGCCGCTGCTGCCGCCGAATATCAGGACTGTAAACTTATCTTTGTCCAGAGAGAAAAGCCTGCTTGCCGGCTCACGTTCTCCCCTGAATATCTTCAGTCTTATGGGATTACCCACAAGATATGTCCTGCTTAACGGGAAGAAAGCAAGGCTCTCCTGGAATGTTACGCATATCCCTTTTACAAACTTTCCCAGTATCCTGTTTGTAATCCCCGGCACTGAATTCTGTTCATGTATCATGGT
The DNA here is from genome assembly GCA_035873255.1 of Nitrospirota bacterium. Classification (GTDB taxonomy): domain Bacteria; phylum Nitrospirota; class Thermodesulfovibrionia; order Thermodesulfovibrionales; family UBA6898; genus JAJRYC01. The sequence continues at coordinate 10,452 of JAYWMP010000181.1, read as the reverse complement.
GGCGATTGATTTCATATGCGCGACAAAGACAACGGCGCCCGAGGCGTATCCGCCCACACCTATAACAATATCAGGCGAGACAGCCCGCATCATCCTGCGCGCGTCGAGCAGCGAATGGATTAATGTCCGGACCGCCTTTATCTTCTTCAGGATCGATCGGCCGGCTATCCCCTCGGCCCTCAGGAATTTTATCGGGTAGCCTTCCCTGGGAATTATCTTCGCCTCCAGGCCATGTTCAGTGCCGACAAATATCACTTCCGCGTCACTGTCCCTCCTTTTGAATTCTTCCGCCAGGGCCAGACCAGGAAAAAGGTGGCCGCCTGTTCCGCCTCCGGCTATCATCACCTTCAAATCCTGTATCCCTTCCTTTTGTAAATATTTCTCCGCGCCATTCTTCTGACCTTAATATCATGCCGTTCAACAGCCGGCCCGTTGTCTTCACCCCTGGAAATCCCGAGCAGGATGCCTACGGCCGCCATGTTAACCAGAAGGGCCGAGCCGCCGTAACTCATAAACGGAAGTGGAAGTCCCTTTGTGGGGACCATCCCGAGAACAACGGCGAAATTTATTAGCGCCTGCAGTGATATCATCATTGTCAGGCCATAGGCAAGATAGTAAACAAAGCTGTTTTTCGATCTGTTCGCTATGGATATGCCTCTTATGAACAGAACAAGGAAAAGGACGACTACAACGCTTACACCGATAAATCCGATTTCTTCACCCATGAGACTGAAAATAAAATCCGTATGCGCGGCGGGCAGGAATGAGAGTTTCTGTTTTGATTCGCCCAGCCCGAGTCCTGTCAGTCCCCCGCTTCCGAAGGCTATGAAGGACTGCACAAGCTGGAAGCCGCTTCCCTGCGGGTCTTTCCATGGATCGAGAAAGGTGGTGAACCTCTTCAGGCGATATGGCTCCATGATCAGCTTGTAGATGATCGGCAGGGAGAGAAGTATAACATAAGCCATGTACTTAAGCCGCGCTCCGGAGATGAAGAGCATGACGAATGTCAGAAACGCAAGGCTCATTGTCGCGCCGAAATCAGGCTGTAACATAAAGATAACCTGAAACACCCCCATGACAAGCAGAGGAATCAGGAAAGAGCTTAACCTTTCCGTGTTGTAAGCCGGGCTTGACATAAACTTCGCGAGGAATATTACCATCGTCAGTTTGACAAGCTCGGAAGGCTGGAAAGTCGTGGGCCAGAGTTTTATCCATCTCCTTGCGCCGCCGGCCGATACTCCGATGCCCTGAACAAATACAAGAAGTAAAAGGAAAAAAGAAAAGATCATCAGCGGGAGCGCCATTTTTCCGATCAGCGAGGGGTTCAGCTTATAAGTGAAAAACATGGCAAGCCCGCCCACGACCATTGTAAAGAGATGCCTCCTGAAATAATAGAAGCCCGAAATATCGCGACCGGGAAGCACCGGACTGACCACTGACGTCGAGCTGTATATCATAAGCGCTCCTAATGCCATAAGAAGCAGCATGATAAATAACATGACCCTGTCGGCAGGCGGCCTTATACCGGACAATTGACTATCCATGTTTTTCTCCCAGTCGCCCGACTATCTTTCTGAATGTCCCGCCCCTCTCCTCAAAATCCTGAAACATATCAAAGCTGGCGCAGGCAGGCGACAGAAGAACTACGTCGCCGGGGTCCGCCATCTCACGCGACAGCGTGACGGCATCCATTAAGTCTTCCGCCAGCACCGTCTCCGTAATATCGCCCAGTGCGTCCCTTATCTTCCCGCTTGCTTCTCCTATCAGGACCAGCGCCCTGACCTTTTCCGAAACCAGATTTCTGATCATCGAAAAATCGCCCGCCTTATCCCTGCCACCTGCTATAAGTATCAGTGGCTCATGAAAGCTTTCGATCGACTTGGCGACCGCGCCGACATTGGTCCCCTTTGAATCATTAATGTATTTGACCCCGTCAAGCTCCCTCACGAATTCAAGCCTGTGCTCAAGTCCCCTGAATTCCCTGAGGGATTCCCTGATCACATCGGGAGGAGAGCCTGCAAGGAGAGCCATGGCTGAAGCAGCCATGGCGTTCTCCAGGTTGTGGACACCGCTGATCCTGATCTCATCAGCATCGATAAGCGGCGCGTGGCATGGCAGATCCGGAATGCCGGGGATATTGCAGTAGACCTTTCCGTCCCTGTAATAAACACCCTTAACTTCATGCCTGCGGCTGAAATAAAAGATATTCATTTTATGGCTCCCGGTCTTTATCCTTTCCCTTTCCAATTTTTCTGTTTCAGTGTCATCCCTGTTGAGCAGAAGGCAGTCGCCTTCATCCTGCCTTTTGAATATCCTCGCCTTGGCGTTTATGTATTCAGCCATCGAACTGTACCTGTCGAGATGATCGGGAGTGATATTGAGTATGGCCGCGATAGACGGCCTGAAATCTTCTATGCCCTCCAGCTGGAAACTCGATACCTCGGCGACTATGAAATCAGGCGAAGATTCCGGTTCATGACCGCCATTACGGTGGTCATGGGTTAGGGCTTTTTCCATGAATATCTTATATATTCCCTCGGTCAGAGCATAGCCGGTATTACCCCCAAGAAGCGTCCGGAAACCGCTCTTCCGGAGCATAAGATCAAGAAGCGTGGTTGTGGTGGATTTCCCGTTGCTGCCGGTAACAGCCAGGAACGGTATGTTGCCGGTAAATCCCGCAGCCTGAATTATCCTGTACGCCAACTCAAGCTCGCCGATCACGGTTACGCCTTTGGCTTTCGCGGAGGCGACCGGGCCGAGTTCAAGAGGAACACCCGGACTGACAACGATCATCTCCGCTGAATTAAAGAGGTCATCCGGATGGCCGCCCAGCGCCAGCCGTACGGAAGGCGACAGCCTTTTTATCGGGTCTGCCAGTTCTTCTTCCGGCTTTACGTCCGTGACCGTAACCACCGCCCCCATCTCAGTCAGAAGGTTTGCGGCGCCAACGCCGCTTCTGGCCAGACCAATGACAGTCACTTTTTTATCCTTTAACTCCATCTTTACCTTCTCACCGGTTGTCATAATTGCTTTTTTTCTGTTTTTCCGCCCTTAATATAGAGCCTGTGCATCAATTGCCATTTTTTATTTTTGTCATGCCCAAAGTCTGTAATCGGGCATCCAGCACTTATTGAAAAGACTGGATTTCCGTTTTCACGGGAATGACAGCTTTTCAGTCTCATAGTAATTTATGGCTGCCCTCTGAACAGTTATTTTTCAGCCGTATCTCCATGCCCATAATTACCTGAGTTTCAGGGTCGCCAGGCTCAGCAGCGCCAGCATTATGCCGACGATCCAGAATCTGACAATCACCTTTGACTCATGCCAGCCTTTCAGCTCAAAGTGATGGTGTATCGGCGCCATCCTGAATATCCTCTTCCCGGTCAACCTGAATGACAGAACCTGAAATACAACAGAAAGTGTCTCGACAACAAATATGCCGCCGACAACCGCAAGGACTATCTCATGTTTTGTGATTACAGCCAGAGTGCCCAGAGCGCCTCCAAGCCCCAGAGAGCCTATATCGCCCATGAATATTTCGGCCGGATACGAGTTAAACCACAGGAACCCGAGGCAGGCTCCGAACATAGCGCCGCAGAAGACCGTAAGCTCTCCGGTACCGCGCAGATACAGGACCTGCAGATACTCCGCGAAATTGATATTGCCGGAGATATAAACCAGTATCAGGTTCGCCAGCACCGCGATGCTGACAAGCCCTACTGCGAGGCCGTCTATTCCGTCCGTAAGATTGACTGCATTTGACGCGCCTATCATCACAATTATCGAAAAGGGAATATAAACCCATCCGAGATAAATAAGCCCCTTTTTGAAAAAAGGAACTATGAGCAATGAACTGTAAGGGTCATCCGGATTCTTGTAAAGCAGGAAGACTATCACCAGCGCCAAAACAATCTGGGCCCCGAATTTATAGCAGGCGCGGAGTCCTTTGGTATTTTTTTTCACCACCTTGAGATAATCGTCGATCAGGCCGATGCCACCGTAACCGACAAGTGCAAACAGCATTATCCATACATACATATTCCCGAGATCGCCCCACATTAACATCGAGACGATGATACTGAAGATTATTATGATCCCGCCCATCGTCGGCGTTCCTGATTTCCTGATATGGGTCTGAGGGCCATCGTTTCTTATCTGCTGTGTTATGCTTATCTTCTTCAGTCTCTCTATGACCCATGGACCTATCATAAGCGAAAGCACCAGGGCCGTAATCACGGCGAGTGTTGTCCTGAACGTTATATACCTGAAAACGTTAAATGGAGAAAAAACGTCATGCATACTGTACAGAAGCTTATAAAGCATGGCCCTCCTCTTTCATCTCCACGCCGTCCAGAACCCTCTCCATATATATACTCCTCGACCCCTTCACCAGGACCGTGTCGCCATCCCCGCAGATACTTAAAAGTATGGACCTCGCGGCAACCGAGTCTTCCGCGCCGTAATATATTCCCGAAAACCCCGCCGCCGCCCTGTTCATCTCAGGGCCGACCGCGATAAGCAGATCAATCTTCAGTTCGGATATCCGCCTGACAAGTTTTTTATGGGCATCCTCAGCATACGAGCCGAGTTCAAGCATATCACCCAGCACGGCGATCGTCCGCCGTCTCTTCAACCTGGCAAGTTCCTTTACAGCTTCATCCATTGAGGAAGGATTCGCGTTATAGACATCGCTTATCACAAGGGCCCCGGACAGGTCCTTAATTTCCAGTCTCATCGGCACCCCCCTGAAAGACTCTATGCCCTTCTTTATATCCTCGATGCCGACACCGAATACATCCGCGATGGCGGCGGCGGCCAATACGTTATATATATTAAATCTGCCCGCGACTCCGAAAGTAATCTCCGCCTCTCTTCCCCCTGGCAGGCAGAGCAGAAAATCCGAACCCCTGTCTCCAGGGACTATGTCCCTGGCGTAAACATCAGCCCTGTTTCTGATCCCGTATGTTATCGTCTTCCCCGTGTAATCTTTCAGGCCCTCAATAAGAAAACCATCGTCCGCGTTCACAAAGGCGGTCTTCGCATATTCAAGGATCTCCAGGTCTGTCTTCCTGACCATCTCGATGCTCCCGAATCCCTGGAAATGCGCCTGACCAACATTCGTCACGACAGCGAAATCCGGATAAGCGATTTCGCACAGCTGCTTTATATCACCCAGGGCGTTAGAACCCATCTCAAGAACCATCACCGTCTCATCACCGTCCATCTTTGAGATGCTTAAGGGGAGGCCTATGTGATTGTTCATGTTTCCTGCGGTCTTGAGCACCTTCCGCCTTTCCCCTAGTATCGACGCGATAAGCTCTTTTGTGGTTGTCTTGCCGTTCGTGCCGGTTACCCCTATAACAGGCGCATTAAGTTTCAACCGGAGATAACGGGCTATGTCATGGAGAGCTTTAACCGTATTCCCTACGTATATAATCACCTTGCCCTTTGACGGCTCCGCCGGGGGGAGACTAACAATGGCGCCCGCGCCCGCTTTCAATGCCTCATGCATGAAACTGTGTCCGTCAAAATTCGCTCCCCTCAGAGCAACAAAGAGTTCTCCTTCTTTTATCGTCCTTGAGTCGATGGAAAGGCCGGTAAACGCGCACTCTTTACCGCTGATCACCCTTCCCCCGGTTGCTTTTGCAATTTCTTCAAGCATCAAAATCTCTGTTTCTCCTTTATTACAGTCTGTCCCGCCCCTTCATGACGGACAGCCTCATATATTGTTAATCAGGCGACTGATCGTTTCTTCAAGTATCTTCCTGTCGCTGAATTCAAACCTCTCTCCCTTTATCTCCTGATAAACCTCGTGTCCTTTTCCGGCAACCAGGACGACATCACCGTCCGAGGCCATCATTACAGACCTCTTTATCGCTTCTCTTCTGTCCGCCTCGATAAGAAAGTTTTTTCTTACCGCGCCGGATACTATTTCCCTGATTATCTTTTCAGGGTCTTCCGATCTCGGATTATCCGATGTGATAATTACGGAATCACTCAGTCTCGTCGCAATGGATCCCATAACCTCTCTCTTGCCCCTGTCCCTGTCGCCGCCGCAGCCGAAGACAGTGATAATCTTCCCTTTCGTCAGCCCCCTCGCGGTATATATAAGCCTCTCAAGGGCGTCTTCCGTATGGGCGTAATCAACAATGGCGAGAAATCCCTGGCCGGCATCGACCTTTTCAAACCGCCCCGTTATGGTTCCGGCCTTTTTAATGCCGTCGAGTATCACACTCCACGGCACACCCAGTGCGGTCGCGGCGGCCGCTGACGAAAGGATATTGTAAACATTCGGCAGTCCGGTCAAAGGAGAAGTTACGCTATGTTTCCGACCCCGCATTACTATTTTGAACCTTAATCCGTCAAACGAGCTGGCTATATCCGTGGCCATAATATCAGTGTCCGTTCCGAGGCCGTATGTCAGAACATTTCCGGATAGTGTTTCAATCAGCTTCCGGCCCCATGGATCGTCGGAATTGATTACAGCGGTCGCACTTTCATCAAGCAGGGCGGTGAACAGCCGGGTCTTTGACATAAAATAGTTTTCCATCGTCTTATGAAAATCCAGATGGTCTCTTGTCAGGTTTGTAAAGACCGCCGCGCTGAAGACAGTGCCGTCAACTCTTCCCTGTGAAAGCGCGTGCGAGGAGATCTCGGAAACAACATGAGTGCATCCGGAAGCCAGCATATTATAGAGAAGTCCCTGGAATTCGAGTGACTCGGGGGTTGTATGCCGGGCCTCGCGCACCTCGTCCGGAAGCATATGCTGAATCGTCCCCGTAAGGCCGGTCTTCCTGTCCCACGCCTCAAGAATTGACTTTATGATGTATGCCGTCGTTGTCTTGCCGTTTGTGCCGGTCACCCCGATAACACTCAACCGGTGCGAAGGCCTCATAAAAAAATTATTCGATACAATGGCGAGCGCTTCCCTGCTGTTACTGACCCGGATAACTGTCAGACCGTCCAGGTCCCGGGCATTATGCTCTCCTTTTATCCTGGTCCGCAAGCCATCGCTATTTATATCTTTATCATGTAATATAGCGACCGCGCCATTTTTGATCGCATCCCCGATAAAATCATGGCCATCGGTATGTTCACCCCTTACGGCGACAAAAAGATTCCCCGGCGTTACTTTCCTGGAATCATAGGCGATTCCGGAAATGCCGATCCCGGCGTCGCCTGATATTTCGACGATATCAACCCCTCTTAAAATCCCGGCAAGTTTCATCCGGACACCAGCAGCAGGTTATTCACGGGGCTTTCGTCTCTCGGCACATTCATATATGACAGTGACTGGTCCACTATTTCTTTAAAGACGGGAGCGGCCACAATCCCGCCGAATATCTGGCCCTTAGGCTCATAAATTACAATAATCAGGGCAATTTCAGGATTATCAGCAGGCACAAAACCGACAAACGAGCTGACAAATCTGTTTTTTGAATACCTCCCGGTCCCGGGGTCTATCAACTGCGCCGTGCCTGTCTTGCCCGCAACCCGGTTCCCGTCAACAGCAGCCTGCGGCGCGGTGCCGCCCTCTTCCACCACTGTCTCAAGTATCTCCTTGAATATTACAGCCGTCTTTTCTGAAATAATTCTTTTTTTCCTGACCGGGCCGGAGGAATAGAGAACCTGTCCTTCAGGTGTCCTCACCTCGGACACAAGATGCGGCCGGACGAGATAACCGCCGTTCGCTATGACGGAATACGCCCTTAAAACCTGTAACGGTGTTGTGGCGACCTCCTGACCGATGGATATCGCGCCGATGGATGTCGCGGACCAGTTCCGGGGTTTCCGTATCCATCCGGAGACCTCTCCCGGAAGATCAATGCCTGTCAGCTCTCCGAAACCAAACAGTTTCGCGTACTTATATACCCTTTTTTTCCCCAATTCCATACCGATCATGACAGCTCCAACGTTCGAGGATTTCTGTATCACCTCTTTAAATGTAAGAAGATCATGTCTGTGTGTATCACGTATAGTCTTGCCGCCGACCCTGATGCCTCCACTGCTGCAGTCAAATATTGAGTCGACATCAAACAGCTTTTCTTCCAGCGCGGCAGCGCCAACCACCAGCTTGAATGTCGACCCTGGCTCGTAAATATCGGTTATCACCCTGTTTCTTATGGCATTTCTTTTCGCCTTCCCGATCCTGTTCGGATTAAAAGAGGGCCGGTTGGCCAGTGCCAGTATTTTACCCGTATAAGGGTCCATCATTATTGCGGAGGCGGCAACCGATTTCCACCTGGTCATGGCCTTTTCAAGTTCTTTTTCGACAATATACTGGAGGCCTTCATCTATTGTAAGAAGAATATCATTCCCCTTTGCCTCCATCTCGACACCCGAGGAGAGCATCTTGCCCCTTGCGTCCCTGAAAAAATAGACCTTTCCTCCGGGCGCCTTGAGATATTTGTCATATTCAAGCTCTATTCCTTCAAGCGCCTGGTTGTCCAGTCCAACCGCCCCGATGATGTGTGATGCCAGGGCGCCCCTGGGATAGAACCTCTTCGCCTCGGAAATAAAACCAAAGCCTTTTATTCCCAGTTCCCTGACCCTGGCCGCCTTATCCGGGGTGATCTTTCTGTTCACCCATGAAAATTTTTTGTCCGGCAAAAATCTCGCCTGTATCGCTTTCGGCTTCATACCGAGTATCCCCGAGAGGCTCTTCATCACGTTCCTGTCAACTTCTAAATTCTCGGGGTCGCAATAGAGCGATTCATACTCAAGGTTTATAGCAAACTCCCGCCCTTTCCAGTCGTATATATTTCCCCTTCTGACCTGGATATCCACAACCTGACTCTGCTGTATTATGGCCTTTTCCAGCAGAAGGGCATGCTGGACTATCATCAGATCCGCCAGACGGAAGAATACCGCGATAAATCCGAAGATTATCGCCGTATTTAAAACAACTGTTCTTTTCCTGTTCAAGAGACCTCACCTGACCATTTAAATAAAAAACCCCGCATGCTTCTTATTTATCGGTTATTATCTCCAGGTTTCAGAGAAGCATTGAAAAGTTCAGCCCTTTGCCCTCTTTTAACCTGCACTACCCTCACCCTCTCGGGAAAGACATAACCGCTTTTGGCGTAAACCCTGCCGGTCTTCCCCTTAAATGAAGCTTCGATCTGTTCAAGCGACATGAGTTCGGCTCTTTTGGCAATAAGCATCCTCGTCTCTTTATGCGCCTGGAGTCTTTTTTCTTCAAGATTGTGAAGTTCGTAGGTAAATTTTACTATGCTTGATCTAAGCCATATAATACCGAACAAGCCAAAAACCACTATCACTACACACAGCGGTTTATACAGAAATGATAACATATTACTGTCTCTTTTGGCGTGTATCATAATCTTTCAGCTCCTCTCATTTTTGCGCTCCGGGAAGAAGGATTCCGGCGTAACTCTTCCATACCCGGAATTACCGGCTTCTTGAATAACTGCCTTAGCAGGCCTGCTCTGGCGTTGTCCCTGATGAAATTTTTCACAATGCGGTCCTCAAGAGAATGATAAGCTATAACACATAGCCTTCCACCCCGCTTTAACACCTTAAGAGACAGGTCCAGCCCCTGCCTGAGCTCATCCAGTTCACTGTTAACCTCTATCCTGAGCGCCTGAAAAGTCTTTGTGGCCGGATGGACCCTGCCTCTCCTGCCGACCGCAAACGATACTATCTCCGCAAGCCCGGAACAGGTATCGATGCTCTTTTTATCTCTCTGCCTGACTATCGCCCTGGTTATCCTCACGGCCCTGTATTCCTCTCCATAATCACGCAGTATCCGCACAAGTTCCTTGGCGGGATATCGATTAACCAGCTCCCATGCTGAAAAGTCCCGGGTAACGTCCATTCTCATATCGAGCCTCTCATCGGAGTTAAAACTGAACCCCCTTTTTAAATCCTTTAACTGCATCATAGAGACACCTATATCAAACAGAATGCCGTCAACTTCCCTGATGCCCCGGGAAGAAAGCAGTGCTTCAATATCCGAAAAATTGCATTTTTCCAATACCAGTCTGCCGTCATCCAAGCTCTCTCCGGCCTTTTTCAGTGCTTCCTCGTCCCTGTCCATGCCGAGGACCATCCCCTCCCGGCCGATCAACTTTAAAATCTCCCTGGAATGACCGCCAAGCCCGAGCGTTGCGTCAATATAAACTCCTCCTTCCACCGGGGAAAGGACATCAAGAACCTCCCTGACCAGGACCGGGAGATGTTCCAGACTCATTTAAAGACCGTAAGTCGCAAGTTTTTCTTCAACCGCCTTCCTGTCCATACTTGCGGGATCCATAACAGCATCCCATTCCTTCCTGTCCCACAACTCGAGTTTTTCGAGCTGGCCGACAATAACAATCTCTGAATTCAGGCCGACCTCTTCTCTCTGCGAGGCGGGAATTAATATCCGGCCCTGCTTATCCACCTCAACCTCCTGCGCCGAAGAAAAGACTTTTCTCATGTAATACCTCA
>JAYWMP010000080.1:0-11117 GCA_035873255.1 Nitrospirota bacterium | reverse complement strand
AGAGATCGGAAAGGTGATGGGACCGGAGAAGGGCAATACAAAGTACCTGTACGAACTTTATCCGGGTGGACCGGCGAAGCAGGCATGTAAATACGCCGGACTGCCAAAACCGACCGGCTGCGTATAGTAAATTAAGAGTTGATAACCGCTAGCGGGTTGAATGTCTGTCTTTAGCCCGCTATCTGTAACTTGGTGCTTCTAACCTGCTAAGAAATGAGGAAAGGGTAGCCGAGATAAAAAAGTTTTTTGTTTTTATGGAGAATTCTTATAACTAGCGCCCTGGTTACAGGTGTTTTTTACTTTGAAACCGTAGGTATGAGTTTATAGAGATAAATATTTATAATGGAACTAAAAAGTATCTTATTGCAGAAAAAATCAGTTATTTTGAAAAGATGGTTTGACATGGTGCTGGAGACATACCCCGCGGATTCTGTAAGCTTTTTTAAAAATCAGAAGGACAAGTTCGCGAATCCCGTGGGCGCAGCTATTGTAGAGGGGATAGAAAAAATATTTGATGAACTGCTCACGCAGGAGATGAATCCCGGTACTGTCGGGATGTTTCTGGATAATATTATCAGGATCAGGGCTGTTCATGATTTTACTCCGGCCGCGGCTCTTGCTTTTATTTGCTCCCTGAAGAAAGTGGTCAGGGAAGAGGCCTGGACTGATATTCAGGCGAATGGGCTCACCGAAGAGTTATTCGCGTTTGAGTCGCAGATAGATGACCTGTCACTTATCTCCTTTAATATATATATGAAATGCCGGGAGAAGATTTACGAGATCAAGGCCAATGAAGCCAGAGACAGCACATTCAGACTGCTTCAGAGGGCAAACCTGATGACCGAGATTCAGGAGCAGGGGCCGGATCCCGAAGATGTCAAACTTATCAATATAAAACGAAAGGAGGCAACTAAATGAAAATAATATTTTCATTTTTTACGGTTGTATTACTCGTTCTGCTGGCTTTCCTGGGACTGAAGATCGCTAACCTGTACTATCTGTTTGGAGTGATTATCCCTTACGCGGCTGTCGCCATATTCATCACCGGATTTATTTATCGTGTGATGAAGTGGGCAAGTTCGCCTGTTCCGTTTCGAATACCCACAACCTGCGGACAACAGAAATCATTCCCGTGGATAAAACAGAACAAGATCGAAAATCCTTCCAGCACCGGGGGCGTCATAATAAGAATGCTGTTTGAAGTCCTGGCCTTTCGTTCCCTTTTCAGAAATACAAAAACAGAATCAAGGGACGGAAAGCTGAGTTATGGCTCCGACAAGTGGCTGTGGATGGCCGGTCTGGCGTTTCACTGGTCTTTTCTTGTCATCCTGATTAGACATTTCAGGTTTTTTGCGGCGGATGTACCTTCGGTTATTCATCTGATCGAAAGTCTCGACAGCTTTTTACAGATAGGGGTGCCGCTGCTTTACATGACCGACGTAGTGCTCGTGGCCGCCGTGACATTCCTCTTTATCAGGAGGGTCGTTATCCCGCAGGTCAACTATATATCTCTTATCGCGGATTACATTCCTCTCTTCCTGATCCTCGGTATCGCGATATCCGGTATTCTTATGAGGTATTTGTTTAAAGTGCATCTTGTAGGAGTCAAGAATTTTGCGATTGGACTGATAAATTTCAATCCCGTGATACCGGAAGGGGTGGGCGTCATTTTCTATATTCATCTGTTCCTGATCAGCAGTTTGTTCGCCTACTTTCCGTTCAGTAAGCTGATGCATGCGGGCGGAGTCTTCCTTAGTCCCACAAGGAATCTTGCAAATAACAGCCGCATGAAGAGGCATGTGAATCCCTGGGACTATCCGGTCAAGGTTCATACATACGAAGAATATGAGGATGATTTCAGGGAAAAAATGAAAAATGTCGGAATACCAGTCGAAAAGGAGTAAAAATGGCAAAACTTCCAAAACCAGATGAACTGTCCAGGATAGATTACACACCTCCCAAAAAATGTTGGATGGATACGCCGGCTGAACTTAGGCCGGGTATGTATTGCTGGGGCGCCAAGGCAAAGAATCTTAATGCCGTCGGCTTTCCCAATGCACGGGACTGGTCTCCTGCCGAAGAAGACTGGAAATTACCAAAAGAATGGGAAGGTACTGTTCTGGAGGGAATTCATGACAGACTCAGCAAATATCGTTCTTTCAGACTATTCATGGATGTCTGTGTAAGATGCGGCGCCTGTGCTGACAAGTGCCACTTCTATATTGGTACCGGTGATCCCAAGAATATGCCGGTTTTGAGGGCCGAGCTTCTAAGGTCGGTGTACAGAAAATATTTCACAGTACCGGGGAAACTGCTGGGTGGCCTGGCAGGCGCCAGGGAGCTGACAACCGAAGTGCTTAAAGAGTGGTGGTACTATTTCTTCCAGTGCACTGAATGCCGCCGTTGTTCAGTCTTCTGTCCATATGGCATTGATACCGCCGAAGTTACGATGATGGGCCGGGAGCTCCTTAATCTCCTGGGTCTGAACATCGACTGGATAGCAGGACCGGTGGCGAACTGCTATAAAAAGGGAAATCACCTCGGTCTTGAACCTCATACCATAAAAAGCAGTATGGAGTTTTTTCTTGATGATATCGAGACCCTGACAGGCGTCAAGGTGGAGCCTACATTCAACAGAAAAGGCGCGGAGATACTCTTTGTGACACCATCAGGCGATCTTTTTGCAGATCCGGGCACGTATACCGCGATGGGCTATCTTATGCTTTTCCATGAACTCGGCCTCGATTATACCTGGAGCACATACGCTTCCGAGGGGGGGAACTTCGGATTTTTCACCTCCAATGAGATGGCGAAGAGACTTCACTACAAGATATACGCCGAAGCCAAGAGACTTGGGGTTAAATACATAATCGGAGGCGAGTGCGGGCATATGTGGAGGCTTGTTAATCAGTACCTGGATACATGGCATGGACCGGCGGATTTCATGGAGGAGCCTGTCTCTCCGATAACCGGCACAAAATTTGAAAATGCAAAGTCGACAAAAATGGTTCATGTTATTGAGTTTACAGCCGACCTCATCAAGAATGGAAAGCTGAAGCTTGACCCGACCCGCAACGATCACCTGAATGTGACATATCATGATTCATGTAACACAGCCAGGGGAATGGGTCTCTTGGATGAGCCGCGTTATGTCCTGAAAAACTTATGCAGCAATTTTCATGAGATGCCGGAAAACACCATCAGGGAGCAGACCTTCTGCTGTGGTAGCGGAACGGGTCTGAATGCGTCGGAAAATATGGAGTTGAGAATGAGGGGAGGAATCCCAAGGGCGAATGCGGTTAAACATGTGCACGAAAAATACGGAGTGAACATGCTGACGAATATCTGTGCTATTGACAGGGCGACACTTAAAGCATCAATGGATTACTGGGTGCCTGATGTATCGGTCGCCGGTGTGCATGAACTGCTGGGGAACGCTCTGATAATGACCGGGGAAAAAGAGAGAACGACCGACATGCGCGGGGAGCCTCTACCGGGGAAGGAGGGCGACGAGAATGAAACTGTATGATGGCGGGAAGATAATCTTTGGTTTAATAATCTTTCTTGGTTTGATAACCATTCCGTTCTATTTTAATGCCGGGAAGGCAGTTGCTCCGCCGAAACCGAAACTCGATACCCCGGTAATCCAGGCGCTTGCCGTAAAGGAATGTGTGAAACCGAAGGAAATTATGAGGGCCGAACATATGCGGATACTTGATGACTGGAGGAATTCGGTTGTCAGGGAAGACGACAGGCAGAAGATAGTTATCGGTGGAAAAGAGTATGCGAAGAGTCTGCAGAACGGATGTCTGAAATGCCATTCAAACAGGAAAGACTTCTGCGATAAATGCCACACCTATATGGCTGTTAAACCTTACTGCTGGGATTGCCATTTCACACCGAAGGAGAACAGGTCATGAGTATAGACAGAAGAGTTTTTTTAAAGATAGCCGGGCTTACCACGGCCCTGGGGCTTGGAGGAAGCACGCTCATCAATGGACTCAAAAAAAGAGGGCTTGAGGCTTCCGAGCTTCCGATCGCCGGCAAGCAGGGAGGCTTAACGGCGAAGAGATGGGGAATGGTTGTCGATATGTCCAAGTTCAGGAATGAACATGATATCCAGAGGGTGATCGACGCCTGTCACAATATCCACAACGTGCCTTTTTTTAAAAATCCAAAACATGAAGTTAAATGGATATGGACGGACACGTTTAATCATACCTTCCCCGGGATGGAAAGTGAATTTATGCAGGATGGGCTGGAGGAGATGCCTTTCCTTATGCTTTGCAATCACTGTCTGCACCCTGCCTGCGTAAGGGTATGCCCGACCCAGGCGACCTTCAAGAGAAAGGACGGAATCGTCATGATGGATATGCACCGCTGTATCGGATGCAGGTTCTGCATGGCGGCATGTCCATTCGGAGCAAGAAGCTTCAACTGGAGGGACCCAAGGGGAAAAGACGAAGACGGTCGCCCTTTTATCAGGAAATTGAATCCCGAATATCCGACCAGAATGAAGGGTGTTGTTGAGAAGTGCACATTCTGTACTGAGCGGCTTGCCAAGGGGCTCCAGCCGGCATGCGCGGAAGAATCCAACGGCGGACTGGTGTTTGGCGACCTGGAAGACCCGGGCTCTGAACTGAGAGAGATTCTCCGGACCCATTATACCGTCAGGCGCAAACAGGAGCTCGGGACTCAGCCCAGTGTTTACTATGTGATAGGAGGAAATGACAATGTTTGAAAAGGCGTTGACTGGAAGTAAAAGATACTGGACATGGATATTCGTTTTGCTTGCCGTGATCGGCGCGGGGTTTCTTGCTTATCTTAAGCAGTATGAATACGGCCTCGGTCTTACCGGTATGAGCAGGGATGTTTCATGGGGTTTCTACATAGGCCAGTTTACATTTATGGTCGGTATCGCCGCCTCCGGAGTCATGCTGGTTCTTCCATATTATCTCCACCATTACAAGAAGTTCGGCAGGCTTGTTATTCTCGGAGAGTTTCTGGCGATATC
Source organism: Nitrospirota bacterium (assembly GCA_035873255.1). GTDB lineage: Bacteria > Nitrospirota > Thermodesulfovibrionia > Thermodesulfovibrionales > UBA6898 > JAJRYC01. The sequence continues at coordinate 6,103 of JAYWMP010000080.1, read as the reverse complement.
CGCTGTGATTATGTGCATGCTGTTTATTTTTGTGGATCTGGGACAGCCGAAAAGGGTGATGAACGTTATGCTGCATCCAACTCTGAATTCGGTCATGTTCTGGGACATGGTCGTCCTTATGGGATACCTTGCGCTGAACGTAATAATCGGCTGGACCGTCCTTGGTTCCGAGCGCAAGGGCACGCCTCCTCCAGGTTGGGTGAAGCCTTTGATATACCTTTCTATCGCATGGGCGCCGAGTATCCATACCGTTACGGCATTTCTTTACGCCGGACTGCCGGGCAGGCATTTCTGGCTTTCCGCCATAATGGCGGCCCGCTTTCTGTCTTCCGCCTTTGCGTCCGGCCCGGCTTTGTTGATCATCCTGGCCCTGATAATAAGGAAGCTGACAAAATTCGACCCAGGCAAGGAGGCGATTCAATCACTCGGAAAAATCGTTACGTACTTCATGTTAACGAGCGTATTCTTCCTTGGACTGGAGTTCTTTACCGCTTTTTACAGCAATATACCCAGCCATATGGCTTCATTCAAGTATCTCTATGCCGGACTGGATGGACATAACCAGCTTGTTCCACTGATGTGGATATCCACCATACTGGCGGTGGTCTCTATTGTTCTTCTTATCAATCCTAAATTCAGGGAGAACGAAAAGATACTGGCAATGGCTTCGGTTGCGGTTTTTTTCTCTTTATGGATCGACAAGGGCTTCGGTCTTGTTATCGGTGGTTTTATCCCGAATATGTTCGAGGGGGTGACTGAATACTGGCCTACCCAGCCTGAAATGATGATTTCGATGGGTGTCTGGGCGATCGGTCTGCTTGTGCTGACGGTGCTTTATAAGATAGCGATTTCGGTCAAGGAAGAGGTGGAGCTTTAGACGTTTTTCAGACGGCTGATAAAAATGATAAATTGAAAAAATACAGATGACTGATTTAGACTTTAACTGTTGAGTTAGGGAAAACACGGTCCGGACCGGAACGGAAGTGTTCGGGCGGACGAATTTATTAAAAATAAAATTTTATGTGAGAAAGGGGAAAGAAAGATGCCGATAATGGAATTTCAGGGAAAAGAGATTGAGGTGGATGACGATGGTTATATAATTAACCTTGAAGACTGGACGAGGGAGATGGCTGACCATTTAGCGTCACTGGACGATATGGAGCTGACGCCGGCCCATTGGGAAGTGATAGACTTTCTGAGGGATTATTACAAGCAGTACCAGATAGCGCCGATGATAAAGATACTGGTAAAAGAGATCGGAAAGGTGATGGGACCGGAGAAGGGCAATACAAAGTACCTGTACGAACTTTATCCGGGTGGACCGGCGAAGCAGGCATGTAAATACGCCGGACTGCCAAAACCGACCGGCTGCGTATAGAAGTAAGAAGTAAGAAGTAAGGCCGGATAGCGGGTTGAGTCAGCCCGAAGTGATGGAGAAGGCTGGCCCTGAATGCAAGGGGCCTTCTGGCAGGTGGATTTACGAGAGAAAAATTGATTATAATTAAATAATATATGGAAAGATAACTTAAAGGAGGAGACTCAATGTATCTGGTAACAGTTGATGTGGAAAAATGCGAAGGTTGCGAGGAATGTGTAAATAACTGCCCGGTGAATGTATTCCAGATGAAGGATGGAAAGGCTGATCCTTTTCAGGTGGATCTGTGCGAAGGCTGTGAAACATGCACCAGCGTATGCCCGACCGAGGCGATAACCCTGTCAGAGATGTAAATAAAGAGCGGAGACAAGGGTAGTCATAAAAAAAAGGGCCTGATAAATATCAGGCCCTTTTTTTTATGCGCTGATGCAGGTAAGCCTGGAATTCAGTCGCCGCCGTCGTGTGACGAGGTCAGGGCATACAACGGACTGGATTAAGCTTAAGTCCTGACCAGTATTTCTGCTCAGTAGGCATAGAGAATGGATAATCTCGAACGTTCTCTTGGGTTGGTGGCCCTCTCCGCCAGCACCTCAATCCGATACATGTAAGGATTATGCGGAGGATAAATTATACCGCTGTTGGAATCGACGGTTTTATTGTTACCCAGTGTCTCATTAAGGACCCCCCCGATATCGGAATTGCCCAGTACGGTGTCGACTATCTTTATTGATACGTTATACTGGTTTGGCGCATTGCCGATGAGGAACTGTATGTCCGGGTTGATGGCGGGATTCAAGGCCAACTGAACGCCGTCGACTGCAGTGTCTTCATCGCAGACTTCGTCGCTGACCGTAAGATTGAAGTCATATGATTCGGTAGGGTTGCAGATTTTATCGCAGCGGCATGTCCGGATGGCAGGGTCGGTAGCAAGATCAAGGTTGTCGTCGTAGACATCCGGCTCCTGACAGTCGCATACATTGGCGTAGGCTCCGGCGTTGGCAAGATTCAGACCTGGAATTTCAAGGCGACCGCGAGATTCCATGTACTCGAAGGCTAATTCGGCCCCGCCGATGCCGGCTTCCTCCGCCGTCCTGAAGAATCCCTGCGATCCAGAGGTGATAGTTCCCTGCGTCACCATGAAGAGCAGCGCCGAGACTATTGCCAGTGCTATAAATGAGAGAACAAGCACCATTACGAGGGCGATTCCCTGCTCGGAATAGAGATCCCCCGGACCTGTGTTGTAATCCTTCTTCCGGTCCTCAGCCTTTTTATTGACTCTTGAGTTGGTGGATTCGCCTTCTATCGGACCTCTTCTGTTGTTTCTCATCTTTTCTTCTACCTTTCGATCAGATTGTAAGGTTTTAAAATCAGCGTGTATATGCGCCACCTGTAATGCCTGTATGTTGTCGCATCAATGTTTTCGCTCAGGTCAAAAGCGTTTAAAACCCCCACGTCAGGGTCTGTTATATTTATGACTGGATCATCCGCGCCCGCCCATGTGTAAGAATTGTCCAGCTGGCCTTCATGCGCCAGGATATATACCCTCACCTCATCTACCTGGGTCCTCACCTCTTCTGCATTAAGCATTAAGATGTCGCTCTGATAAACGTCTATCCCTGGGGTGAGATCATTATTGTCCAGTCCGTAGACCACCTGCATGTCGGCCACACAGTCCAGAAGCGGCATCCCCGGCCCTCTTTCTCCGTCCGCCTGCTGAATGATGCTCTTGACAAGCACCCCGGTGTTCGGTGCGCATCTTGTGGGTGTGTTGTCGACCGCAATGTAGTAATCAGCCCTGTTGAACGGCATCCTTAGCGCCACTTCATTATCCTCAGGCGCAACGCCGTATATAAGGAAAGTCTCGTTGGTGCCGGTCCCCGGCTCGAAAGCGTCATCGAATGCCGCGCTGGTGTCCTTGAATGTTGTGAAAAATTGATTGCCGGCGCCATGCACCAGGACCCTCACGTCACCTCCGCTGATCGGCTGTATAACAATCACCCTGCTGTCAACGGCCAGGTTTTCCTCCTGGTTGTCCCAGACAACCGGATCCAGATTGAGCGCTCCGTCATTAGTTATGTATGACCACTGCCGGGCCGTGGCGCTGGTTGCGACATTTAATGATTTAATGACAAGCACATCCGAGCCGTAAACACCGGCGCCGTCACCGCTCACAAGCGCCCTCGGGGAATTGGGGGCGTCGTTGTAATCGCTTGCGGGCGCGGTCGAGGCCTCATTATAGTTAACCCCCTCGAGATTATAGACAAGTTCAAACGGTAGCCCGTAGCCCGCCTGTTCGATATCATACCTTAGTAGTTCCAGGCCGACGATGCCTTCAATGTTTGTCTCGGCTATCTTTGACTGCTGCTTGAACTGGGTAAGCAGTGAAGTAAATATCTGTGACGCAGCGGCTATAGTCAGCACAAAGATGACCATTGTTATCATGAGTTCTACCAGAGTAAATCCATCCTGTTTTTTGATCATAATCATCGCCTCACAATTGAACTGATGGTATGTGTATAGGGGTTGCCGGCGGCAACAGTCCGATCTTTCCATTCCCAGGTGACGATAATCGTCACCTGTTTGGCGTTGACAGTGCCGACAAGGTCGGGAAGGTCGGTAATTATTTTATCTATGCTGAATGTGACTGCCGCATTCCTGAAATTCCGGACTGGATTCGGTGTTTCATCGAATGGAAACGCTACTACTGACTCACCCGCGGTATCATTAAGCAGGGCATCACCGAAATCAGTTGTTCTCAGCCGGGACATTGCGTCACTTGCAGTCCTGACGGCCTCGTCACGCAACTCATTTCTCAGGTTGTGGTCGATCGTTACAATCGAGGCCTGTATCAGCCCCAGAAAAACAATCAGGAGCACAACGAGCGAGATCATCACTTCAACCAGAGTGACGCCACTGCTATCCAGAATTTTATTTTGCGGCGCAATTGGCTGCATTACATGCACCTCCGTCTCTGAGTTTTATTGCAAGCTCTCCCAAATTGATTCTTGTCCTGGATATGGTGATGCAATCATAATCAGGGTCGGCTTCAAAATTGTAATCTATACATAACGTATCGTTGGGCGTAATGGTGCCCCTTTTGTTAAATACGATCGGGTTGTTTCCCCAGACAATGGAATAATCACGGCCCAATGTCTTGGGGAATGTCGGCAGTATCGTGTGCCAGGCATCAAGGTTACCGTCTCCATCCGCATCATATAATCTGTCACCATCAGCGGCCCAGTCATCCACCGCCGCAGTGTCCGCGCTTATTCTGTATTGACGAAATCGTTCGACTTCACCTGTAGGTTCCAGGAAATCAACAAAAAAGGCGCGGTTTCTCATCATAGCCCTGGTCCTCGCGTCCATGAGGTCGGTGTAAATATCTTTTGTCGTCCTTTCGACATTATACCTTCCCTGCCATCCGATAAATTCAAATCCGAGCGCCACGGTTAGTATGCTGATGATGGATATGACCACCACCAGCTCTATTAAGGTTATACCTTTGTTCCAGTGACCCATTATTTCTTCCTTATATGCAGAGGCAGATTCTTTACCGGAGGCGACATTATTATTGTCAGTCCCTGTCCAGCCGGTGGGACCCCGGTTATGGCCAGGGTTTTTCTGTTGCCAGCATCCGGGAAGCTATCTTCGGACAGTTCCTCTATGGAGCCTGTTGATACCTGCAGAAGCCCCTTTATTCTGAAGCCGCTGGTGAGCGCGCCGCCTGTACTGTAATCAACGGCCCATACATAGGTTAATCCGCCGAATTCGCATGGATTCGTCGTCGGAGCGAATGTGGTGAAGAATACCGCGCCCTGCGGAGTGGCCAGAGGGTTTGTTATCTCCCTTTCGGCGTCAATTTCAGTGTCGGCGTTATCAAGATCGATATACCAGCCATTATCGGCGCTACTCGCTACCGTCGTTGTCTGGTCCGTCAGTATGCCATTGTCCACCGTCAATCCGGTGTCAGTCAGGCATGCTGAGCAGAAGTAACTGCTCAGGGAAGTATCCCTGGCGCATAATGATGACACCGCCGTCAGGCAGGGCTCCTTTATGCCGTACAGTCTGCGTCGGCTGATACTGTCATCACCCTTGTAGAAGTATCTGCCCGTGCCGAAAAAGATGCTGCTGGATGTTATGGTTGACTTTTTATAGCTGGTGAGATGGGTGACGGCTGCCGTTGTTGAGCCTGTATTCTCTATGACATGGCTCCAGACCCAGTTATCCGGATTAAGCGCGGTGTTCGCCCAGTCAGATGCGGTTCCGCGGCGGTCCTCACCCGTGACCAGCCTGATGACTCCGCCCTCGGTCCATTGTGTCGCGGCAGTGGGCTCGGCATCCTCGGACTTTGTATATCCTATATAAATCACGTCGTCCTGGTAGTCTATGTCAAAGTCCGCGGCGGCGTTAAAGAGTGATCCGCCAAAGGCATTGGTGATACCCGTATCAATGGTCCTCACGAGCGTGCCGTCCTTAACGTCAACCACAAAGAGTTTCAGGTTCTGGTCGGAGTAGCCTTTGAACTGGTGTTCCATCGTATCGATTGGACCGGTGGGACCGGACGCGAAGATCGCGAACCATCTGCCATTCCTGTCCTTGTCCGGCAAATTGGCGTATTCCGTGCTTCTCGCATTTATCCTGATTATGGCCGGGCCGGTTGACGCAAACCCCAGGCCGGGAGCGGAAAACTCCCAGAGAAGTTCCGGGTTTTCGAGGTCTGTTATATCA
>JAYWMP010000173.1:0-2206 GCA_035873255.1 Nitrospirota bacterium | reverse complement strand
GTCCGCGTTTACAAGTATAACTGTATAATTCTCTTCTTCGCCTATCTTCGATATGATCTCCCTTAGATCTTTTACAATATCCAGTGTGAACCGGCTCTCTTTCTTTTTGACCTCATTCTGGGAGTCTGTGACAAGTCTCTGGTATTCCTTGATCGCCTGCTCCAGCTCTTCTTCCTTTGTCTTCCTGGCCTCCGGTGACAGAAGGGAAGACTGCTTGTCCAGGTCTCCGCGCATTGTTTCTATCGCCAGACCCTTTTCATTGATTGCAGACTGTTTGGCCTGTATCAGAGTCTCAAGGTCGGCCTTTGCCTTTTTCCCAGGGTCCGACAGGTTTAATGCCTTGATTATGTCCACAAGGCCGATTTTAACATCTCCGGCATAAGCTGACGTTCCCACGAGTAAAAAAATAACGGCTAACAGGTAAACAACTTTTTTCATATTCTCTCTCCTTTTGCTTTAAAAAAAACTTCCAAACGCGAATTCAAATTTACTTGAACTCTCACCAGGTTTACTGTCCAGGTTATAGCCCCATTCAATCCGGATCGGGCCTATCGGGGAAATCCATCTTAAGCCGGCACCGGTTGTGTATCGCAGGTTGCCGATATTATTGAATTTTTCATAAGAGTTGCCAGCGTCAAAGAATACAAGTCCCTTTAGTCTCGCCCCTTCTATCAATGGGAAAATATACTCAGTATTGAAAATAAGCTCTTCCGTGCCGCCGAGTATCTCGTCCGTCTCTTCGTCCCTTGGGCCCGCTTCTCCGTAGCCTAACCCCCGGACCGAGTACATGCCGCCAACATAGAACCGTTCATAAAGTGGAAGTTTTTTGTTAAAGAGACCGCTTGCATATCCGAAACGGCCCCTGACCATAAACGTGGTTTTGCCGAGAGGGAAGTACCAGGCTGAATCAATCAGACCCTTTATAAAGGCATTTGTGCCCCCCAGCCCTGCAAACGTGATATTCAGTGAGTTCCTTGAGCCTGTTGACGGGTCCAGGTAGTTATCCCTGGTATCTCTTGTGATGGAAGGTGAGATGCTGCTGGTGGTATTGGTGCCTTCCTGCTCGGATATTAATTTGGAAATACAACTTGCTTCGCATTCAGGGTCCGGATCCGTAACACACTCTGTTATGCAGTCGTCAACACTTGCATCAAGACTGATAGTCGCTTTCTCGAACTTGTAAGACAGGTTTGTGCTCCAGTATTCCGTGAGGCTTTTACCGACGCCGGCGTAACAGCCGAATGCTTCTTTGTTGTAGTTGATGTATTCCCTCGAAGTTTTGTAAATCCCTGTTGAAAAAGATATCGGTTTGTCAAAGAGCCAAGGGTCTCTGAAGGAGACTTCATATAAGGAGCTTTTGCTTCCGAATTCACCCTTCAGTTTCAGGTACTGCCCTTTCCCGAAGAGATTGCCCTGGGTGAAATCGATTGTCGCCACAAATTTGTCGACAGAGCTGTATCCTCCTCCGACGCTTAAAAACCCTGTCGGCCTTTCCTTGACCTTAATATCGAGATTCACGACCTTTTCATCATATTCCGGTTTCGGCACCATCTCGACGGTATCGAAAAAATTAAGGTTGTTTATCCTTTCATAACTCCTTTTGAGCTTGGAACTGTCATAAATATCGCCTTCGTCAAGCCGGATTTCCCGTCTGATGACCTTGTCCCTTGTTCTGGTATTGCCAGATACTTCTATCCGGCCTATCCGGTATCTGTCTCCTTCTTCTATATTCAGAATAACTTTTACAGTCCCGTTTTGATCATCGGTAGTTAAGTCCGGCGTAACGGAAACAAGGGCGTATCCGTCTTCCGAATAAAGGGATGAAATCGCGCGGATATCTTCTTCAAGCAGGTTTTTCCTGAACAGATCGCCAGAGGAAAGGGTCAGTTTTTTCCGGAGGGTTTTATCGTCGAATACACTGTTGCCCCTGACTCCTACTGAGGATATTCTGTACTGCTCTCCCTCATCAATCCTGATCGTTATGGTCATGCGTTTCTTTTTTTTGTCCAGGGCAATTTCAGGTTCGGCGACTATCGCCTTTACAAAGCCGTGGTTGAAATAAAGATCCGATATATTCATGATATCTTTCTTCATCTCTCTGCTTTCATAGTATCCCGATGACGTGAAAAAGGAAAAAAGCCACCATTTGCGGGTTTTCATCACCTTCTTTATTTTTCTGGAAGATATCTTTTTATTTCCTTCGATA